>JACPHL010000292.1 GCA_016188625.1 Candidatus Rokuibacteriota bacterium
CCGCGTGCCGAGGGTCAGAGCGCCCGAGCCGCACAGCGTTACTCGGACAGGCCCCCTAGTCAGCGGACGTCGGACGGGTGGCGCGCCGGGCGGGGCGCCCCACGAGGCGAGCCGGGGGACCCCACACCGGGCGGGGGTGGCGAGCCGAGTGGGGCTGCCCGGCGCGACAGGACCCGTCCGCCTCGCGGGAAGCCGTTCATAAATGATCGCGGCTATCGGTGTTTCCAGGCCGGGGGGCGCTTCTCCACGAAGGCGCGCAGGCCTTCCCCGGCGTCCTCGGTCTCGATCAGCTCGTCCACGTAGAGCGCCTCCAGCCGGGCGAGCGAGGCCTCGAAGTCGTCCGGCCTCGCCGCGCGGAGCGCGCGCTTCGTGAG
Organism: Candidatus Rokuibacteriota bacterium; assembly: GCA_016188625.1. Classification (GTDB taxonomy): domain Bacteria; phylum Methylomirabilota; class Methylomirabilia; order Rokubacteriales; family JACPHL01; genus JACPHL01. The sequence goes on from JACPHL010000292.1 coordinate 375, forward strand.
CCGGAGGACGACCGCGCTCTTGTCGGCGAACCCGGCCACCGCGGCGGCCACGGCCGCCTCCAGCTCGGCCGGGGGCACGACCCGGTCCACGAGCCCGATCCGCTCCGCCTCCCGGGCCGGGATGACGTCGCCCGAGCACAGGAGCTGGAGCGCCCGCGCCGGTCCGACCCGGGCCGGGTAGCAGAGCGCCGCGATCGGGGGGAAGACGCCCACCTTGATCTCCGGCTGGCCCACCGTGGCGGTCTCGCTGGCGATGACCAGATCGCAGAAGATCGCCAGCTCCGCCCCGCCTCCGAGGGCCGGCCCCTGCACGGCCGCCACCGTGGGGCAGTCGAGGGCGTGCAGGCGGCGGAAGATCTGGTGGAAGGCGGTCAGCATCGGCTTCACCCGGTCTCCCATGTGGTCCTCGACGGCGACGCCGGCGGAGAAGGCGCGGCCCTCGGCGGCGAGGACGAGCGCCCGGAGCGTGGGCCGGCCGGCGACCTCGTCGAGGGCGGCGTTCAGCTCCTCAATCATCGCGATGGTGAGGATGTTGAGGGGCGGGCGGGCCAGGGTGATGCGGGCGACGTCGCCCGCGATGTCGGTGCGGACCTGCCGGTCACTGCTCACTGGACGACCTCCGGCTTCCGGTTCGCGTCCTCCTACGGAGGGGCGCTCTGGACGGGGCGTCACCTTTACATTTGGGCGTCGTTGCCGGCTCAAGTCCATGAGCCGTCTGGATCAATTTGCTGGAGCACACGACGCACGGCGCGGACGACGCGGTCCGGCAAGGCCCGCAGCTCCCCCCCGATTTGGGACGAATGCGCTAGACAAATGATGCGGACGATGCATTTACAACGCGCGAACCCACGGCCTACTGTGACTGGTGGACCGCCGCGAATCCTTCCTCGGGCTCGGCTTCCGCCGCGGGCCGACGGTCCAGATGGGTCGGCCCGTCTGACGGCGACGGGGATGTTGGAGATCCGCATCCACGGGCGGGGCGGCCAGGGCGCCCAGGTCGGGTGCCAGATCCTGGCCGAGGCCTTCTTCCGGGCCGGCCTCTGGGTGCAGGCCTTCGCCGCCTACGGCGGCGAGCGTCGCGGGGCCCCCGTGACCGCCTTTCTCCGGATCGACGACCGGCCGATCCGCATCCGGTGCGACATCGAGCAGCCGCACCACGCCCTGGTGCTCGACCGGACCCTGCTCGCCGAGCCGGCCCTGACTGGACCCCTTCGGCCCGGCGGCGTCCTGGTCGTCAACAGCCCCGAGGGTCCGCTCCCCGGGCCGCCCCGGGCCGGGCGCGTGGTGAGGGTGGACGCCACGGCGATCGCGCAGGCGCACGGGCTCGGCGCGATCGTGGCGACCGCCGTCCTGGGCGCCTTCGCCGGGGCCACGGGGCTGGTCGCCCTCGAGGACCTCCGGGCCGCCGTCGAGCAGGGGAGCCCGGCGCGAAGGCGCGAGAACGTCGAGGCCTGCGCCGAGGGGTACCTCGCGGCGGCCGGCCTCGCGCGGGTGGGGGCGTAGGGATGTCGGTCGACCTCGGCCCCGCGCGCCCGCTCGGCTGGTCGGAGCCGGGACGCACGACGCTCGAGATCCCCACGGGGGGCTGGCGCACGCGCCGCCCGGTCTACGTCGAGGCCCGAGCCCCATGCGCGGCCGCCTGCCCCGCGGGGGAGCCCGTGCCCCGCTGGGTGGAGCGCGCCCGGCAGGGCGACTACGCGGGCGCCTGGGCGCTCGTCCGGGAGGCGAACCCCTTCCCCGCCGTCACCGGACGCGTCTGCGCGCACCCCTGCGAGGCCGCCTGCCACCGCTGGGACCACGACGGCGCCGTGGCGGTCCACGCCCTCGAACGGTTCGTGGGGGACTGGGGCCTGGCCCACGGGCGTCCCGCGCCGCCGGCCGCGCGGCGGCCCGAGCGCGTCGCGGTGGTCGGCGGCGGACCGGCCGGCCTGAGCTGCGCCTATCACCTGGGCCGGCTCGGCTACCGGGTCACGGTCTACGAGCGCATGCCCGCGCTCGGCGGCCTCCTCCGCTACGGGATCCCGGCCTACCGCCTCCCCCGGGCGGTCCTCGACCGCGAGATCGACTCGATCCTCGGGCTCGGCCTGGAGGTGCGCACGGGGACGGCCGTGGGCCGGGACGTCCCCTGGGAGGCCCTCGACGGCTACGACGCCGTGTTCCTCGCGGTCGGCGCCGGCATCCCGCTGCGGCTCGGGGTCCCCGGGGAGGACCACCCGGCCGTCGGCGACGGCCTCGCCTTCCTCCGCGCGGTCAACACCGGGTCCCGCCCGGCCCCGGGCGGCCGCGTGGTGGTGGTCGGCGGCGGCAGCACCGCGATGGACGTCGCCCGCACCGCCCTGCGGCTCGGGGCCCGCTCGGTGACGGTCCTCGCCCTGGAAGCCCGCGAGGCGATGCCGGCGGCGCCCGACGAGGTGGAGCAGGCGCTCGCCGAGGGGGTCGAGATCCGGAACGGGGTCGGCGTGCGGGCGTTCGTCGAGAAGGACGGGTGCCTCTGCGGGGTGGAGGTGAGCGCCGCGACGCTCGAGCAGGCGCCGGACGGGACGGTCCGCCCGGTGTTCCTCCCGGGCCCGAGCGGCATCCTCGAGACCGACACCACTCTGCTGGCGATCGGCCAGCGGCCCGACCCGGCGTCTCTCGTCGCGGCGGAGGCCGGCGGGGCGGGGGGCCCCGTCCGCTACGCCGGCGGCGACATGGCCTCGGGCTTCCGCACGGTGAGCCACGCCATCGGCGCCGGGGCGGGCGCGGCCCGCCTGATCCACGCCCGGCTCGCCGGAGTCCCTCCAGAGGCGGCGGCCGATCTCCCGGGGTGGGTCGCCGCGCGGCCGGCGCACGTGGTCACGCTCGACGAGATCCGCCTCGACGCCTTCCCGCGCGCCCCCCGCTGCCCGCGCCCGCACCGGGCGGCGGCCCGCCCGGCGGGCTTCACCGAGGTCGTCCCCGGGCTCGACGAGGCCGCCGCTCGGGAGGAGGCGCGCCGCTGCCTCACCTGCGGCCGGTGCGTGGCCTGCGACGTCTGCCTCCTCGCCTGCCCCGACATGGCGATCCGCCGGGTGGACGGCGGCTACGCCGTCGCGAGCGAGTACTGCAAGGGGTGCGGGCTCTGCGCCCGGGAGTGCCCGCGGGGCGCCCTCCAGATGGGGGCCGAGCGATGACCGCGCAGGCGGCCCTGGGCCACCGGCCGACCCGCATGCTCCTGACGGGCGACCACGCCGTCGCGTACGGCGCCCTCCGGGCGCAGCCGCACGTGATCCCGGTGTACCCCATCACGCCCCAGACGCCCGTCCTGGAGAAGCTCGTGGAGCTCGCCGAGGCGGGGGAGCTGCGCGGCGACCTGATGACGGTGGAGAGCGAGCACTCGGCGATGGCCGCGTGCATCGCGGCCTCCCTGGCGGGCGCGCGGGTGTTCACGGCGACGGCCTCGCAGGGCCTGGCCCTCATGCACGAGATGCTCCACTACGCGGCGGGCGCCCGCGCCCCGGTCGTGATGGTCAACGTGAACCGGACCCTCGCCTCGCCGTGGGGCTTCTGGGCGGACCAGACCGACAGCCTCGCGCAGCGCGACACCGGCTGGATCCAGCTCTACTGCGAGTCGGCCCAGGAGGCGCTCGACACGGTCCTCCACGCCTTCCGCGTGGCGGAGGCCGTGCTGCTGCCCGCCATGGTGGTCATCGAGGCCGTGTACGTCTCCCACACCCTGGAGCCGGTCGAGGTGCCGGAGCCCGCGCTGGTGGCCCGGTTCCTGCCCCCGTTCACGCCGACGCTGCGGCTCGACCCCGCCCGGCCGCGGGGCGTCGGCGGGACGGCGACGCCGGCGCAGTGGCGGGGGAACCGGCTGGCCATGACGGCTGCCATGGACCGCGCCCTCGAGGAGGTCGAGACGGCCGGGCGCCTCTGGGGAGGGCTGACGGGACGGGCTTCCGCCGCGGCGGAGGCGTACCGCGCCGCCGACGCCGAGGTCCTGCTGGTGACCGCCGGCTCGATCGCCGGGACGGCCCGCGAGGCGGTGGATCGGCTCCGGGAGGAGGGCATCCCGGCGGGGCTCGTCCGGCTCCGCCTCTTCCGGCCGTTCCCGGCCGGCGAGGTGACGGCGCGCCTGCGCGGCGCCCGGCGGATCGCCGTGCTCGACCGCAACTGCTCGGTCGGCAGCGGCGGCATCTTCGCCCAGGAGGTCCGCGCCGCCCTCCAGGTCGCCCTCGACGGCCCCCCGCCCGTGCTCTCCTACCTCCTCGGGCTCGGCGGGATCAACGTCTCCGTCGAGCGCGTGATCCAGGTCGGGCGCGACGCCCTGCGGCGCCCGCTCCCCTGCCCCGGGCCGATCCTCGAGGAGGCCCTGTGATCGACCGCCTGCTCCCGGGCCACGCCTCCTGCCCCGGCTGCGCCGTGGCCCTGGCCGTCCGCTACGTGCTGCAGGGCCTCCCCGACCGCGCGGTCCTGGTCGTCCCGCCCTCGTGCATCGCCGTGCTGATGGGGCCGCTCCCGCTCAGCTCGACGACGCTCCCCGTGCTCCAGACCGCCTTCGAGACCGCCGCCGCGGCGGCCGCCGGCCTCGCGCGGGCCTATCGCGCCCTCGGCGAGGACGTCACGGTGGTCTGCCTGGCCGGGGACGGCGGCACCTACGACATCGGCCTCCAGGCCCTGTCCGGCGCGGCCGAGCGCGACGAGGACTTCCTGTACGTCTGCTTCGACAACGAGGCGTACCAGAACACGGGAAACCAGAAGTCGTCCGCCACCCCCTGGGGCGCCCGGACGACGTCGACGCCCCGCGGGAAGACCACGCGGAAGAAGGAGATCGTCGAGATCCTCGCCGCCCACCGGATCCCCTACGCCGCGACCGCGTCCCCGGCCTACCGCGACGACCTCCTCGCCAAGGTGAGGCGGGCCCTGGGGCTCCACGGCACCCGGTTCCTGAACGTGACGTGCCCCTGCGTGCCCGGCTGGGGGATCGGCGAGGACGCCTCGCTGCGGGTCGGCCGCCTGGGCGTCGAGTCCCGCGCCGTGCCGCTCTACGAGGTCGAGGACGGCACGCGGTATCGCATCACGCACCGGCCTGCCGGCATTCCAGTGGGCGACTACCTCCGCGCCCAGTCCCGCTACGCCCACCTGACGGCCGACCAGGTGGCCGCGATCCAGGCCGAGGTGGAGCGGCGGTGGGAGGACCTGGTAGAGCGGTGCGAGCGCGTGAACGGCCCGGCCGCCGTGGACCGGGCCGAGGCGCGCGTCCCCGCGAGCTGATGCAGACGGCCGTCGGGACCCCGTGGGCGCCGGTTCGCGCCGCCCGGCGCGGGACCGCCGCCGCCGGCCCGTCGGCCAACGACGTCATCGGCGTGCCCCACTGACGCGGGCGCGCCCGGCACGCTGTGCCGCCAGAAAGGAGAGGAGGCGCCATGGACATCCGCAAGCTCGTCCCGGTCGCCCTGCTGCTCGGCATCCTGGCTCTAGGGGTGCGCACCGCCTGGGCCCAGGAGTTCCGCATCGGCTTCGTCGCCGCCATCACCGGGCCGGCCTCGAGTCTCGGGGGGCCGGAGCGGGACGTGGCGGTGATGCTCCAGAAGGAGCTCGACGCCGCGGGCGGGCTCCCGGGGCCCGACGGCAGGAAGCGCACCGTCAAGATCATCATCCACGACGACCAGTCCAAGGCCGACGAGACCGTCAAGGCCGTCAAGAAGCTCATCGCCGACGACAAGGTGCACGCCGTCATCGCCTCCAGCCAGAGCCCGACGAGCCTCGCGGTCATCCCCATCGTCACCGAGGCCCGGGTGCCCCTGATCTCCATGGCCTCGAGCCACGCCATCGTCACGCCCGTCAAGGACCGCTACTGGGTCTTCAAGACGCCCCAGTCGAACATCCACGTGGCCGTCCACCAGGTGGGGTACCTCAAGGCCAAGGGGGTCAAGAAGATCGCCAGCCTGTACGTCAACGACGCCTTCGGGGAGGACTCGCGCCGCGGCCTCGCGGAGATGCTCAAGGGCACGGGCATCGAGGCCGTCTACGAGGACAAGTTCGAGCACGCCGACAAGGACATGACGCCCCAGCTCACCCGGGTCCGCGCCAGCGGCGCCGAGGTCCTGATCGTCCACGCGATCCCGCCCTCGGCGTCCATCATCACCAAGAACTTCCGCGACCTGGGGCTCCCGATCCCCCTCATCCACAACCACGGCGTCGGGAACAAGCCCTTCATCGACCTCGCGGGCGGCGCGGCCGAGGGGGTGATCTTCCCCATCGGCAAGATGCTGGTGGCCGAGGAGCTGCCGGCCGCCGATCCCCAGAAGAAGGCGCTGCTGGACTTCATCGCCTGGTACGAGAAGGGCACCGGCAAGCCGCGGAGCACCTTCGCCGGCCACGGCTGGGACGCGCTCCAGATGCTCTTCCCCATCCTGGCCAGCCTCCCGCCCGACCTCCCGCTGGAGCAGGCGCGGGTCCGGATCCGTGACGGGCTGGAGCAGACCCGGAACTTCGTGGGCACCGGCGGGATCTTCACCATGTCCGCCGAGGACCACGTCGGGCTGGACGAGCGCTCCATGGTGCTCGTCCGCATCGAGGGCGGCAAGTGGAAGTACTTCCCGCGCGAGAAGTGGTAACGTGGCCGGTCCCGAGCAGCTGCTCCAGCTGGTCCTGGTGGGGCTCACCCAGGGGGCCATCTACGCCCTGATCGCCCTGGGCTTCGTCACCATCTACAACGTGACGGGCGTCATCAACTTCGCCCAGGGCGAGTTCGCCATGCTCGGGGCCATGCTCATGGTCTCGCTGGCGCCGCTGGGGTTGCCGACGCCGGCGGCGTTCTTCCTGGCGGTGGCGGGGGTGGTGGTGGTGGGCGGGGGGGTCGAGCGGCTGGCGATCCACCCCGCCCGCCGGGCCTCCGTCGTCACCCTGATCATCATCACCATCGGGGCCGACATCGTCCTGCGCGGCCTGGCCCTGCTCGCGTGGGGCACCGACCCCCTGCCGCTCGCCCCGTTCTCGGCCGGGCCGCCGCTCACCTTCGGCGGGGCCTTCATCACCCGGCAGGCGCTCTGGATCCTGGGGACGACCGCCGTCACCCTGGCGGCGCTCTACGCCTTCTTCGAGTACACCTACCCCGGCAAGACCGTCCGCGCCTGCGCCATCAACCGGCTCGCCGCCCGGCTCAGCGGGATCTCCCCCGAGCGCATGTCGCTCCTGGCCTTCTGCCTCGCCGCCGCCCTGGGAGGGGTCGGCGGGGTGGTCATCGCCCCCCTGACGCTGGTCTCCTATGACATGGGGCTGTACCTCGGGCTTCGCGGCTTCGTCGCAGCCGTCATGGGAGGCCTGGTGAGCGCGCCGGGGGCCGTGGCCGGGGCGCTGCTCCTCGGGATCCTCGAGGCCCTCGTCGCGGGGATCTGGAAGGCCGCCTACAAGGAGGCGGCCGCCTTCCTCGTCCTCTTCGTGATCCTCCTGCTCCGGCCCCAGGGGCTCTTCACCCGGGCCGTCGCGCGCCAGGCGGGGCTGTGAGGCCCGGCGGGGACACGCTCGCGCTCGCGGGTCTCGGGCTGGGGGTGGCGCTCGTGCCGCTGGGCGTCACCAGCCAGTACCACCTCAGCATCGGCGTCTTCATCGGCATCCACGCCATCGTCACCATCGGCCTCTGCCTCGTCATGGGCTACGCGGGCCAGATCTCGCTCGGCCACGCCGCGTTCTACGGGCTCGGCGCGTACGCGTCGGGGCTCCTCACGACCAAGCTCGGCGCGAACCCGTGGGCGGCCATGGCGGGGGCGATGGCGCTGACCGCGGGGGTCGCCTACGCGCTCGGGCGGCCCATCCTGCGCCTCCGCGGCCACTACCTCGCCATGGCGACCCTGGCGTTCGGGATCATCGCCTACCTGGCCTTCGTCGAGTTCACGGAGCTGACCGGCGGGCCCTCCGGACTCGCGGGCATCCCCCGGCTCCGGGTGGGGGGCTTCGTGTTCGACACCGACCGGAAGTTCTTCTACCTCACGTGGGGCGGGGTCATCGCGGTCGTGGCCCTCTCGTTGAACGTCGTCAACTCGCGGGTCGGGCGCGCCCTGCGCGCCATCCACGGGAGCGAGGTGGCGGCCGAGACGCTCGGGGTGGACACCGCGGCGTACAAGCTCAGGGTCTTCACCCTGAGCGCCGTCTACGCCGCGCTGGCCGGGAGCCTGTACGCCCACTACCTGAGCTTCGTGAGCCCGCCGACCTTCGGCTTCATCGCCTCGGTGGAGTTCGTGGTGATGGCGGCGGTGGGCGGGCTGGCCAGCGTCTGGGGCGCGCCCTTCGGCGCCGCCACGGTGACCCTGCTGACGGAGGTGATCCGCGACGTGATGCCGCGGCTCCTCGCGTACGCCTCGGGGGAGCACGAGGTCATCGCCTACGGGCTGCTGCTCATCCTGATCATGATCTTCGTCCCCGAAGGACTCACGGTCGGCGGGCTCCGCGCGCTCCGCCGGCTCGGGAGGGCGGGGCGCCGTGTCCCCGCCGCTCCTTGAGGCGCGCGACGTCCGGAAGGAGTTCGGCGGCGTCGTCGCGGTCGGCGGCGCCAGCCTCCGGGTCTCCCCGGGGGAGATCCGGGCGATCATCGGCCCCAACGGCGCCGGGAAGACGACCCTCTTCAACCTGATCAGCGGGCTCCTCGCCCTGGACGGCGGCGAGATCCGCTTCCGCGGGCGCCTCCTGAACGGCCTCCCGCCCGCGGCCCGGGCGATGGAGCCCTCGCTGCTCCTCGTGGACGAGCCCGCGCCCGCGCCCTGGCGATGGAGCCCTCGCTGCTCCTCGTGGACGAGCCCGCGACCGGCCTGAACCCGGCGGAGGTCGCCCGGCTGTCGGAGCTGATCCGCGCCATCCGCCAGCGCGGGACCACCGTCCTGCTCGTCGAGCACCACATGGACCTCGTCATGGGGACCGCCGAGTCGATCCTCGTCCTCAACTACGGGCAGGTGCTGGCCGAGGGGACGCCCGAGACGGTCCGGAACGACCCCGCGGTCATCGCCGCCTACCTCGGCGCCGAGGACGACGATGCTTGAGGTGGCCGACCTCGCCGTGGCCTACGGCGCGATCCAGGCCCTCCGGGGCGTGAGCCTCAAGGTGCGGGAGGGCAGCGTGGTCTGCCTCATCGGCGCCAACGGGGCCGGCAAGACCACCATGCTCCGGGCGATCTCCGGGCTCCTGCCGATCCAGCGGGGACGCATCCGGCTGGAGGGCCGGGACATCACCGGCCTCCCGGCCGAGACGATCGTCCGCCTCGGGATCTCGCACGTGCCGGAGGGCCGACAGAACTTCACCGCGCTCACCGTGCGCGACAACCTGCTCGTCGGCGCGTACCCGGTCCACCGGCGCGCGGGGCGCGGGGCGATCGAGGCCGCGATGGCGCGGGTGTACCAGCTCTTCCCGATCCTCCGGGAGCGCCAGCGCCAGCTCGCGGGCAGCCTCTCGGGGGGCGAGCAGCAGATGCTCGCCATCGGCCGGGTGCTCATGGCCCGGCCGCGGCTCGTGCTCCTGGACGAGCCGTCCATGGGGCTGGCCCCGGTCCTGGCGCGGGAGATCCTGCGGCGGATCCGGCAGCTGGCTGGGGAGGGCACCACGGTCCTCCTGGTCGAGCAGAACGCGCGGGCGGCCCTCCGGATCGCCGACTACGGGTACGTCGTGGAGAACGGCCGGATCGCCCTGGAGGGGAAGGCCCGGGACCTGGCCGAGGACGAGGAGGTCAAGCGCGCCTACCTGGGTCGGGTCTGAGCCCGGAGACCCCGTGTCGCGCGACGAGGATCCGCACTTCCCATGGAGGCGGTCATGAACGACGCGCTCGCCACCGCTGTCGCCGTCGAACGAGCGCCGCGCGCCCGGGTCGAGCAGCTCCAGCTCGAGCGGGTGCGTCGCGTCATCGCCCTGATCTCGGAGCGGGTGCCGCTGTACCGCGAGCGCCTGGGCCGGGCGGGCGTCCGGGCGGAGGACGTCCGCTCGCTCGCCGATCTCCGGGGCCTGCCCTTCACGACCAAGGCCGACTTCCGCGACACGTACCCGTTCGGCATGCTCGCGGCCCCGCTGGAGGACGTGGTCCGGATCCACGCCTCCTCGGGGACCACCGGCAAGCCGACCGTCGTGGCGTACACGCGGCGGGACCTGGACGTCTGGACGGAGGTGATGGCGCGGACCCTGCTCGCCGGCGGGGTCGGCCGCGCCGACGTCGTCCACAACGCCTACGGCTACGGCCTCTTCACCGGCGGGCTCGGGTTCCACTACGGGGCGGAACGCCTCGGGGCCGCCGTCGTCCCGATCTCCGGCGGCCTCACGGAGCGCCAGATCACGGCCCTTCGGGACTTCGGCGCCACCGTGCTCTGCTGCACGCCCTCGTACAGCCTCCACCTGGCGGAGGAGGCGGGGCTGACCTCGAAGGACCTCAAGCTGCGGGTCGGCTTTTTCGGCGCCGAGCCGTGGACCGAGGGCATGCGCCAGGCGATCGAGAGCCGCCTCCACCTGATGGCGCTCAACATCTACGGGCTCTCGGAGGTCATCGGGCCGGGGGTGTCGGTGGAGTGCCCCGAGCGCCGGGGGATGCACGTCGCTGAGGACCACTTCCTGCCCGAGATCGTCGATCCGGTGACGCTTCAGCCCACGCCGCCCGGCCTGACCGGCGAGCTGGTGCTCACGACGCTCACGAAGGAGGCCCTCCCGCTGCTGCGCTACCGGACCCGGGACCTCACCGCGCTGGACCCCGGCCCCTGCGCGTGCGGCCGCACCTTCGTCCGCATCGGGCGGATCGTGGGGCGCAGCGACGACATGCTGATCATCCGCGGCGTCAACGTCTACCCCTCCCAGATCGAGCACGCCCTCACGCAGATCCCCGACCTCGAGCCCCACTACCTCCTCGTCCTCCGCCGGGAGCGCGCCCTCGACACCATCGAGGTGCGCGTCGAGTGCCGCGCGGAGACGGCGGCCGCGGGCGAGGCGGCCCTGGGCGCCCTCGCGACCCGGGCGCAGCGCCGGATCCTCGAGGTCGTCGGCCTCACCGCAGAGGTCGCCGTCGTGCCCCCGAAGACGATCGAGCGCAGCGTCGGGAAGGCCAAGCGGATCCTCGACCTGCGCGCGGAGGGCGAAGGGGCGCGAAACTCCTGAATTTCCTGCCAAACTTGACTCGCCTGGCCGGTTCGGCTAATATGCCCTCACCGATCCGCGCGGCGACGCGCTCCCTTGAGGAGGGCGAGTGGAAGAGTTCCATCGGATCAAGCGGCTCCCCCCGTACGTCTTCGCCGTCGTCAACGACCTCAAGGTCAAGGCCCGGGCGCGCGGCGAGGACATCATCGACCTCGGGATGGGGAACCCCGACCTTCCCACCCCGCGCCACATCGTGGACAAGCTCTGCGAGGCCGCCCGGAACCCCAGGAACCACCGCTACTCGGCCTCCCGCGGGATCGCCCGCCTCCGGGTCGCCATCACCCGCTGGTACCGGGAACGGCACGGGGTCGAGCTGGACCCGGAGACCGAGGCGATCGTCACCATCGGGGCCAAGGAGGGGCTCGCCCACCTCGCCCTGGCGGTCCTCGCCCCCGGCGACGGCGCCCTGGTCCCGAACCCGACCTACCCGATCCACGCCTACTCGGTCGTCCTCGCCGACGGCGACCTCCGCTCGGTCCCCCTGGTCCCGGGGGAGGACTTCTTCGTCCGCCTCGAGGAGGCGGCGCGGATGAGCTGGCCGAAGGCGCGCCTGCTCCTCCTCTCCTTCCCCCACAACCCCACCACCCAGGTGGTGGACCAGGCCTTCTTCGAGCGCGTGGTCGCCTTCGCGCGCGAGCACCGCCTCCTCGTCGTCCATGACTTCGCCTACGCCGACCTCTGCTTCGACGGCTACCGCGCCCCCTCCTTCCTGGAGGTCCCGGGGGCGAAGGAGGTCGGCGTCGAGTTCTTCTCCCTCTCCAAGAGCTACAACATGCCCGGCTGGCGTCTGGCCTTCGCCTGCGGGAACCCCCGGGTGATCCACGCCCTCGGCCGGATCAAGTCCTACCTCGACTACGGGGTCTTCCAGCCGGTCCAGATCGCCGCCATCATCGCGCTCGAGGGGGACCAGGCGTGCGTGGGGGAGACCGTCGAGATCTACCGCCGCCGCCGGGACACCCTGGTCAACGGCCTCGGCCGCCTCGGCTGGCCGGTCGAGAAGCCCAGGGGGACGATGTTCGTCTGGGCCCCGATCCCGGAGGCCTACCGCGGGATGGGGTCGCTCGAGTTCGCCAAGCTCCTCCTCGCCGAGGCCAAGGTGGCGGTCTCGCCGGGGATCGGCTTCGGCGAGTTCGGCGAGGGGCACGTCCGCTTCGCGCTGGTCGAGAACGAGCACCGGACCCGCCAGGCCCTCCGCGGGATCCGGGGGCTCTTCGCGCGGGGGGCGCCGTGAACCCCGAGGTCCGGATCGGCCTCCTCGGCCTCGGGACCGTCGGCTCCGGGGTCCTGAAGATCTACCGCGCCAACCGGGCGGGCCTCGAGGAGAAGGCCGGCTGCCGCCTCACCTTCGCCGCGGTGGCGGACAAGGACCTCACCTCGCCGCGGGCCGGGCTCACCCTGTCCGAGTGGCCCCTGATTGGGGACGCCGCCAAGGTCCTGAACGACCCGAAGGTCCAGGTGGTCGTGGAGCTGATCGGGGGGCTCGAGCCGGCGCGGAGCTTCATCCTCCGGGCCCTGGCGAAGGGGAAGCACGTGGTGACGGCGAACAAGGCCCTGGTGGCCACCCACGGCCGGGAACTGTTCGAGGAGGCGCGCCGCCAGGGCGTCCTCCTCGGCTTCGAGGCGGCGGTGGCCGGGGGCGTCCCCATCATCCGGGCCCTCAAGGACGGCCTGGCGGCCAACCGGATCCTGTCGCTCTACGGGATCGTCAACGGGACCTCGAACTACATCCTCTCCAAGATGACCGACGAGGGGCGCGAGGTCGCCGAGGTCCTCCGCGAGGCCCAGGCCAAGGGGTACGCCGAGGCCGACCCGACCCTGGACGTGGAGGGGATCGACTCGGCCCACAAGCTCCAGATCCTGGCCTCCCTGGCCTTCCGGACCCCGGTGGACCTGAAGGAGATCCACACCGAGGGGATCGCCGGGGTCACCGCCCAGGAGATCGCCTACGCCCGCGAGCTGGGCTACCGGATCAAGCTCCTGGCGATCGCCAAGGCCCAGGGGGGCGCCCTCGAGGTCCGGGTCCACCCCACCATGATCCCGGCCGACGTCCCCCTCGCCGCGGTCTCGGGGGTCTTCAACGCCATCTTCGTCTCCGGGGACGCGGTGGGCGACCAGATGTTCTACGGGCGCGGGGCCGGGCAGATGCCCACCGCCTCGGCGGTCTGGTCGGACATCATCGAGATCGCCCGCCGGCTGGCCGCCGGGTACCCGGCCCTCCCCCAGGACCTCCCCGTCGTGGGCGGCAGCCCCATGCGCCTCAGGCCGATGGAGGAGATCCGCTCGGCCTACTACCTCCGGGTCATGGCCCTGGATAAGCCGGGGGTGCTCTCCCAGGTCGCCGGGGTCCTGGGGCGGCACGACATCTCCATCGCCTCCGTCATCCAGAAGGGGCGCGAGGAGGCGGCCGCGGTCCCGGTGGTGATGATGACCCACGAGGCCCGCGAGCGCGACATGCGCGAGGCCCTGGCCGAGATCGACCGCCTCGCCGTCGTGGCCGGCCGCACCGTCATGATCCGGGTCGAGGGCGGCGCCTGAGGGGCACCATGGTTTGGGCTGGCGTCGTCGCCCACTACCGCGCCTTCCTCCCCGTCTCCGATCGCACGCCGATCGTGACGCTCCAGGAGGGGTGGACGCCGCTCCTGGAGGCCCCGCGGCTCGCCGAGGCGGTCGGCGAAGGCCTCCGCGTCTTCCTCAAGTGCGAGGGGTTCAACCCCACCGGCTCCTTCAAGGACCGCGGGATGACGCTGGCGATCTCCAAGGCCCTCGAGGCCGGCTCCCGGGCGGTCCTCTGCGCCTCCACCGGGAACACCTCGGCCTCCGCCGCCGCCTACGCCGCCCGGGCCGGGCTCCGCGCCTTCGTCCTCGTCCCCAAGGGCGCCGTCGCCATCGGCAAGCTCTCCCAGGCCCTGATCCACGGCGCCAGCGTGCTCATGCTGGAGGGGGGGTTCGACGCCGCCCTCGCCATCGTGAAGGCGATCGCCGAGACCCGCCCGGTCACGCTCGTCAACTCCATCAACCCCTACCGGCTCGATGGGCAGAAGACCGCGGCCTACGAGGTGGTGGACCAGCTCGGCCAGGCCCCCGACTACCACCTGATCCCCGTGGGCAACGCCGGCAACATCACCGCCTACTGGCGCGGCTACCAGGAGTACCACCGGGCCGGGCGGGCCGCCGGCCTCCCCCGGATGGTCGGCTTCCAGGCCGCGGGGGCGGCGCCGATCGTCGAGAACCGGGTGATCCCGGAGCCGAAGACCGTGGCCACGGCGATCCGGATCGGCAACCCCGCCAACTGGCAGGCGGCGGTGGCCGCGGTCCGGGAGTCCCAGGGATGGGTCCAGGCGGTGACCGACGAGGAGATCCTCCAGGCCTACCGTCACCTGGCCCGCGAGGAGGGGGTCTTCGTCGAGCCGGCCTCGGCCGCGGCGGCGGCCGGTCTCCTCAAGGCCGGCAAGGAGGGACGCTTCGAGCCGGGCGCCACGCTGGTCCTCACCCTGACCGGCCACGGCCTCAAGGACCCGGAGAGCGCCCTCGGCGCCGCCACCCGGCCACCCACGGTCCCGGCCACCCTGGAGGCGGTCCTGGCCGCCATGGGGCTTTGAGCGTACAGTAGGATAGCCATGGCGCTCATCGTCCAGAAGTACGGGGGCAGCTCGGTGGCCGATCCCGAGAAGATCCAGGGGGTCGCCCGGCGGGTCGTCGAGACCGCGGAGCAGGGCCATCGCGTGGTCGTGGTCGTCTCCGCCATGGGGAAGACCACCGACCAGCTCGTCGGCCTGGCCCAGGCGATCACGCCCTCCCCCGACGCCCGCGAGCTCGACATGCTCCTGGCCACGGGCGAGCAGGTCTCGAGCGCGCTGCTGGCGATGGCCCTCCAGGCCCGCGGGCGGGCCGCCCGCTCCTTCACGGGCCACCAGGTGGGGATCCTCACCGACGCCGCCCACACGCGGGCCCGGATCCAGCGGATCGAGACCGAGAAGATCGCCCGCGCCCTCGAGGCGGGGGAGATCGCGGTCGTGGCCGGGTTTCAGGGGGTGACGGCGGAGGATGACATCACCACCCTCGGCCGCGGCGGCTCGGACCTGACCGCCGTCGCCCTGGCCGGCGCGCTCGGGGCGGAGGTCTGCGAGATCTACACCGACGTGGACGGGGTCTACACCGCCGACCCGGGGATCGTCCCGGAGGCCCGGAAGCTCGGGCGGATCTCCTACGAGGAGATGATGGAGATGGCGAGCCTCGGCGCCAAGGTCCTCCAGGCCCGCTCCGTCGAGTTCGCCAAGAAGCACGGGGTGCCGGTCCACGTGCGGTCGAGCTTCAAGCCCGACCCCGGGACCCTGGTGACCAGGGAGGATCCAGGCATGGAAGACGCCGTGGTGACGGCCGTCACCCACGATCGGAGCGAGGCGAAGGTCTCGATCCTCAGGGTCCCGGACCGCCCCGGGATCGCCGCGCAGATCTTCGGGACGGTGGCCGAGCAGGGGATCGTGGTGGACATGATCGTCCAGAACATCAGCCGCGACGGCTACACCGACATCTCCTTCACCCTGCCGCGCGGCGACCGGGCCAGGGCCGTGGGCGTCCTCGAGGAGGTGGCCCGGCGGATCGAGGCCGCGGGGGTGACCTACGAGGATCGGATCGCCAAGGTCTCCATGGTGGGGGTGGGGATGCGGAGCCACTCCGGCGTCGCCGCCCGGATGTTCGCCACCCTCGCCAAGGAGGGGATCAACATCCTGATGATCTCCACCTCGGAGATCAAGATCTCCTGCGTGATCGAGGACAAGTACACCGAGCTGGCGGTCCGCGCCCTCCACGAGGCCTTCGGCCTCGGCAAGGAGCGCGGCGGCGGGGAATAGCGTCGGCACCGGCCGGGCTGACATGACGAGCGCTTGACCCTCCGGGAGCTCCTGACCCGCCTCCTCCACCTTCGCCTCTGGTACGGCCTCTACGCCCTCGGGATGCTCGTCCTCATCCTCGTCTGGGTCTACCTCCTCCTCGCCTTCGTCCTCTCCTTCTGACGATCCACCAAGCCGCCTCCGGGATCTCCGGCAGCGGGCCCGGCACCGCGTTATGAGACCCCCCGCGGAAGCCCCGGGAAGCTCAGCACGAAGGTAGTTCCCGTTCCCAATTCCGACTGCACGTCCACGGTCCCCTGGTGGTCTCGGATGATCCCGTAGCTCACCGAGAGCCCGAGACCGGTCCCGCCCGGCTTCGTCGTGTAGAACGGATCGAAGATCTTCGGGAGCGCCTCGGCCGGGATCCCCGAGCCAGTGTCGGCGATCACGAGCCGGAGCCAGCCCGGCCGGTCGGGTATCTGGCCCGTTTCGAGCCGGATCTCGCCGCCGCCCGGCATGGCGTCTCGCGCGTTGGTCAGGAGGTTCAGGACGACCTGCTGGAGCGCGTTGGGATCCCCCAGGAGTCGCGGCAACGCCCGATCCAGCCGGGCGGTGATCCGGATTCCCTCCTTGGTCGCCTGCTTCTCCAGCAGCAGCAGCGTCTCCTCCACGACGCGGTTCAGGTCCACCGGCCCGCGTTCCCCTGGGGACTGCCGGGCGAAGGAGAGCAACCCCTGGGCGATCCGCGCGACCCGCTGCACGTTCCGGTAGATGACCTGGAGGTCGTCGCGGACCTGCTGGGGCAGGCCATAGCGCTCCACCTCCAGGGCTATCAGCTCGATGCGGGAGGAGATGATACCGAGGGGGTTGTTCAGCTCGTGGGCCAGCCCGGCGGAGAGCGTTCCCATGGCCGCGAGTTTTTCGACCTGGCGGGCCACGCGCTCCAGCTCGACCCGCTCGGTGATGTCCTCGATCAGCAAGACGACGCCGGCCGGGGCGGCGCCCTCCTTCAGCAGGCTCCCCTTGATGTTCAGGACCACGCGTCCGCTACGCAGCGTCTCGTGCTCGAGGGCTTCCAGGGCGAATTCTTCGGCCTCGCCTCGCAGTAGTCGCTCCACCGGCCCCGCCAGCCCCTCGCTCTTGAGGTTCGGGAAGATCTCGAAGAATGGCCGGCGGAGTGCCTCGTCGGCTTTGACGTCGTAGCGCGTTTCCAGGGCGGGATTCCACGCGATGACCCGGCCCTCCGGGTCGAGCACGACGAGCCCGTCGCGGAGACTCTCCACCACGTTCCGGATGAACGCCTCCCGGGCACGGACCTCCTGGCCGAGGCGCGCGACCTCCAGCCGCTCCCGCGCCTCCACGTCAGCGAGGACGCCGACGACGATGGCCGTGCCGAGCAGCCCGGCGACGCGGATGGCCACGTTGGCCACCTCGATCTCGGCCAGCGTGGGCCACACGACGGCGAGGTACGCCGCCGACGCGCCTCCGGCGACGAGGACACCAAGGGCCATCCCGTAGTAGTACGACTGAAGCCCGGCGATCAGCAGGAGCGCCAGAAAGAGGATGCTCCGGGCCCCGCCAGTGAGGTGAATCAGCAGGAGGGCGAAGCCGAGGTCAACCAGGAGAACCGGGACGTGCAGGTACAGGACGAACCGCGGGCGTCGCCAGAGCAGGGCGTAAAGCCCGCAACTGTACGCGGCAAAGGCGCCCATCGCCACCGCCGTCGCACCCCAGTTCGGGAAGTCCGCGGGGGCCAGCGCGATCCAGACCAGGCCCGCACTGATCGCCAGCCCGCGCAGAAGGGGAAGCGCCAGGTAGCGGACACCGCCGAGGTGGCGGGCGATCCGCTCGATTAACAAAATGAGATCCACTAGATTTAAATGCGCCCGGCATTCCGGTGAAGTCCATAGTGTCATCACCTCAATCTGATGAGATGAGCGGCCCAGACGCGGCGATCCAGGCTCATTCGTCGGCCGTCCCCGGATGGGGCCGGCGCGTCGTCAGCCCAAAACGCCCGCTTCCCGCTCGAGGAGCTCCCGCATGGACACAGGGGGGAGGTCGGCCGAGGCGCCCTCGAACCACCGCAGGCGGTCCCGGAGCCGGACCACCTCGCCGATGACCGCGACCACCGGGGGCTCGAGCCCGGCGGCCCGCGCCCGAGCGACGATGTCGGCGAGGACGCCGGTGACCGTTTCCTGCTCCGCGGTGGTCCCCCAGCGGATCAGCGCCACCGGCGTGTCCGGGGAGCGGCCGTGGGCGAGGAGGCTCGCCACGATCGCCGGGAGGGCGCGCACCCCCATCAGGACGACCAGGGTGTCCACGGCGCTCGCCAGGCGCGCCCAGTCCACGGCGGAGCCGTCCTTCGAGGCGTCCTCGTGACCGGTGACGACGGCGAAGGAGGAGGAGAGCCCTCGGTGCGTGACCGGGATGCCGGCGTAGGCCGGGACCGCGATGGCCGAGCTGACGCCGGGGACGACCTCGAAGGGGATCCCCGCCGCGGCCAGGGCGGCCGCCTCCTCGCCCCCCCGGCCGAAGACGAACGGGTCCCCTCCTTTCAGCCTCACGACGCGCCGGCCGCGGCGGGCGTGGGCGATGAGGAGGGCGTGGATCTCGGCCTGGGGGAGGTAGTGGCTGCCGGCGAGCTTGCCCGCGAAGACGCGGAGGGCCTCCGGGGGGGCCTCGTCCAGGAGGATCGGGTTGACCAGACGGTCGTAGACGACCACCTCGGCCCTCCGCAGCAGCTCGAGGCCGCGGACGGTCAGGAGCCCGGGATCCCCGGGGCCCGCGCCGACCAGGGCCACGCGGCCTACCCCCACGGCGGCACCCCCAGCCGGGCCAGGAGGTGCGCCCGGGCCTCGGCGCGTCGCCCCTCGGCGACGAGCCGGCGCAGGTCGGCGTCGAGCGCCGCGCGCCAGCGCTCGGGGCCGGGCGCCTCCCGGCGGCCGCGCAGCTCGCGCCGGACCGCGGCGACGACCTCGACGAGCGCGGCGTAGTCGTCGGTGACATGGCGCTCCAGCTCCTCCCGGACGGCCCGGGAGAGCGCGGGGCTCGCGCCGCCGGTGGCCACCGCGACCACCAGCTCGCCCCGCCGCAGGAGGGAGGGGAGGATGAAGTCCGAGTGGGCGGGGTCGTCCGCGGCGTTGACCCACACCCCGCGCGCCCGCCCCTCCCGGGCGACGGCCGCGGTGACCGCGCCGTCGTCCGTGGCGACGAAGGCGAGCCGGTAGCCGGCGAGATCGCCGGGGCGATAGGCCCGCCCGAGGTGGCGGATGCGCCCGTCCCGGGCCAGGGCCTCCAGATCGGGGCCCAGGGTGGGGCTGATCACGGTCACCTCGGCGCCGACGGCCCGCAGGCCCGCGACCTTCCGTCCCGCCACGGCGCCGCCCCCGATGACGAGGCAAGGCTCGCCGGCCAGCTCGAGGACGATCGGGTAGGATCCCACCGTCACCCCTCCACGCCGTGGGGCGGCCGCCCCGGCGAGGGATCGCGGGCGACCGCGGCGAGGGGCTCGCCGGCCAGCAGGGCCCGCAGCTCGTCGTCGGTGTGCCGGGCCGCGAATTGCCGGAAATTCTCCCCCTCCCGCCGCGTGGCGAGATAGGCCCGGAGGAGCCGCTCGATCGCCTCGGGCACCTCCAGAGCGGGGATCCGGTAGCCGATGGGACGGGCCGTGGCCTGGTGCCGGCCGACGGCCCCGCCCACGCAGAAGAAGTAGGCGTCCACCAGCCTGCCGTCCACCCTCACCTTCTTCCCCTCGATCCCGATGTCGGCGATCCAGTGCTGCCCGCAGCTGTTGGGGCACCCGGTGACGTGGAGCTTCACGTGCTGGTCGAAGCCCGGGAGCCGGGCCTCGAGCTCCTCCACCAGCCAGCGGGCGAAGCCCTTGGTCTCGGTCAGGGCGAGCTTGCAGAACTCGCTGCCGGTGCAGGCGATGGTCCCCCGCCAGAACGGCGAGGCGTCGAGCCGGAGGCCCGCGGCCTCGGCCTCCCCGGCCAGGGCGCGCGCCCGCCGCCGCGGGACGTTCAGGAGGAGGAGGTTCTGCATGGTGGTGATCCTGAGCTCCCCGGTCCCGTAGCGGTCGGCGAGGGCGGCCGCGGCGCGCATCTCGCCCGGCGTGATCCGCCCGCGCAGGACGACGAGCCCGGCGTACACGTACCCCTCCTGCCGCTGGGGATGGATCCCGACGTGGTCCCGGTAGACGTCCTCGGGCGGCTCTTCAGGGACCGCCGGGGCGAGCCGGAGGCCCAGCCGGGTCTCGAGCTCCGCCAGGAAGCGCTCCGCGGTCCAGCCGTGCTGGAGGAAGAGGAACTTCAGGCGCGCCTTCTCGCGGTTCTGGCGGAGGACCTCGCTCTCCCGGAAGATCTCCGAGATCCCCCTGACCACCGGGAGCACCTGGTTCCAGCGGACGAAGGCGTCGAGCCGCACGCCGAGGTGGGGGGCGGTCGAGAGCCCCCCGCCGACCCGCACCGAGAAGCCGACCTCGCCGGTCCCGGGGTGCCGGAGGGCGGTCATCCCGATGTCGTTGATCTCGGGGTAGGAGCACCAGACCCGGCAGCCCGTGATCGAGATCTTGTACTTCCTCGGCAGGTTGTAGAAGGCCGGGTTGCCGTTCAGCATCCGGGTCGCCGCGTGGACGAGCGGCGAGGCGTCAACGATCTCCTCGGCGTCCACGCCGGCCAGCGGGCAGCCGGTGACGTTGCGCGTGTCGTCGCCGCAGGCCCCCATGGTGGTGAGCCCGCCCCGGACCAGCTCCTGGAGCAGCGCCGGGAGCTCCTCGAGGCGCACCCAGTGGAGCTGGACGTTCTGGCGGACGGTCAGGTCGGCCACCCCGCGGGCGTGCCGCTCGGCCAGGTCGGCGAGGGTGCGGAGCTGGTGGGAGAGGAGGATCCCGTTGGGGATCCGGATCCGCACCATGAAGTAGGGGACGGCCCTCCCCTCGCCCCCCTTCCCGCCGACCGCGCCGACCCCGTCGCCCTGGGTGTAGACGCCCCACCAGCGGAAGTAGGTGTTGAGCCACTCGGGCGGGATCGCCTCGTACCCCTCGCGCGCGAACCGGAGGATCTCCTGGAAGTGCTCCCAGGGATTCAGCTCGCGCTTGAGCCGCTCGATCCGTTGGGCCTTCGTCTCTTTGAGCGGTTCTCCCATCGCCTGGCCTCGCGGACGAAAAAAGCCGAGGGCGGGGACTCGCCCCGCCGCCCGGCTTTCCGTCTTTTGGGGACTTTCGCCTTGTCGTGCGGCCCGGCTACTGGCGGTACGCCAGCGGCACCTCCACCCACGCCTTACAGCGGGGACACTTGGCGCTGGCCCGGCCGGTCGCTGCGCTCACCCGGAGGATGGCGTTCCTGACGACGATCCCCTCCTGGTCGGGGACCAGGATCTTGGCCCGGCAGATCGGGCACCGCTTGGGTCCCGTCGGCGCCGACCTCGGATGCTCCTCTCGCCCCACGACCCCCCCCGCGTCAGTCTGAGCCGATTGCACGGTCTGTCTAGAGAAAACTAACTATTCCGATCGGTAATGTCAAGAACAATTTTCCCCGTCTCCAAGGGCTGACGCCTGTCGCCGGTCCCGTACGCCCGGCGCCCCCAGGGAGACCTCGGCCCCGAGCGGCACGTTAAGCGGAACGGCGCGGGTCCCCGCCGTGAGCGAGCCGGGTGGGGAAGCCGGCTCGCGGGCGGAACACGACCAGGAGGGGCC
>JACPHL010000294.1 GCA_016188625.1 Candidatus Rokuibacteriota bacterium
GGAGGAGATCGACAAGCTGATCGAAGAGCAGTCGCGGACCCTCGACCAGAAGAAGCGGCTGGCCCTGGTCCAGGAGATCGACCGGCGGCTCCAGCTCGACGGCGCCCGGCCGATCCTGGGGTGGATCAACGCCTACGTGGTGATGTGGCCGCACGTGAAGAACCTCGTCCCCCACCAGTCGATCTACAACTACGCCCGCATGCAGGAAGTCTGGCTGGACAAGTAGGGTCCCGACCGTCGCCGCGCGGAGGGCGCGCGCGCCCGGGCGCCGCCCCCGCCCGCCGCCCCATGCGCGGCTACATCCTCCAGCGCCTCGGCATCGCCGTCCTCACCCTGCTCGGGATGTCCGTCCTCATCTTCGCCCTCATGCGTCTGGCGCCCGGGGATATCACGGACATCATCTTCGAGTCGGCCGGCTACGTGGACCCCGCCGACAAGCAGCGGCTCCGGGTCGAGCTGGGGATCGACCAGCCGATCCCGGTCCAGTACGCCCGCTGGCTCTCGGACCTGGCCCGCGGCGACCTCGGCAAGTCGTACCGCTACGACGTCCCGGCCTGGCAGATCGTCAAGCCCCGGATCCCGATCACCCTGGAGCTGGCCGCGATGGCCCTCCTGGTGTCGGTGCTCCTGGGGGTGCCCACGGGCGTCATCAGCGCGGTCCGCCAGGACGGGCCGCTCGACTACGTCCTCCGGGTCTTCTCCCTGGCCGGGCTGTCGATGCCGTCGTTCTGGCTCGGGATGGTCATCATCCTGGTCCTGGTCCAGTCCACGGGCTGGATCCCCTCCATGACCTACGTCTCGCCGTTCGAGAACTGGAGGGGGCACCTCCTCCAGTTCCTCCTCCCGGCCATGGCGGTGGGCTACCGCTCCTCGGCCCTCCTGATGCGGATCACCCGCTCGGCCATGCTCGAGGTCCTCCGGGAGGACTACATCCGGACCGCGTGGGCCAAGGGGCAGGGGGCGGCCGCCGTGGTCTGGCGCCACGCCCTGAAAAACGCCTCCCTCCCGATTGTCACGGTGATCGGGATCGAGTTCGCCTTCCTGATCGGGGGGCTGATCGTGACCGAGACCGTCTTCAACATCCCCGGGGTGGCGCGCTACCTCGTCGAGGCGATCCAGTGGCGGGACTACCCGATCGTCCAGAACCTGGTCATGTTCATCGCCATCGTGGTCGTCCTGATGAACCTGGCGGTGGACCTCCTCTACGCCTGGCTCGACCCCCGGGTGCGCTATGGCGGATAGGGAGCGGGCCGTCGCGGCGGAGGGGATCGAGCTGGTGGCGATCCGGCGGGTCGTCCCGACCCGGTCGGCCCTGGGCGGCCTCGGGCGCTTCATCAGGAAGAAGCCGCTCGGCGCGGCCGGCGGGGTCCTGATGCTGCTGATGGCCCTCACCGCCATCGGCGCCGACCTCCTCCAGACCCACGACCCGATCCGCACCCACACCGCCTTCACCCTCGCCCCGCCCGGCGCCGAGTTCTGGCTGGGGACCGACCACCTGGGGCGCGACATCTGGAGCCGCATCGTCCACGGGGCCCGGATCTCGCTGATCGTGGGCCTGGCCTCGACCCTGCTCGGGGCGGTGCTCGGCGGGGTGATCGGGCTCCTCTCCGGCTACGTGGGGGGGACGACCGATCTGGTGACCCAGCGGCTCCTCGACATCCTGCAGGGGCTCCCGCTCCTGGTGCTGGCCCTGGTGATGGCGGCGGCGCTCGGCCCCTCGCTCCCCAACGTCATCGTCGCGATCTCGGTCCCGATCATCCCGCGCGCGGCGCGCGTGATCCGCGCGAGCACGCTGGCCATCCGGGAGCTGGCCTACGTGGAGGCGGCCCGGGCGGTGGGGGTGAGCCACCTCCGGATCGCCTTCCGCCACATCATGCCGAACACGATGGGGCCGTTCATCGTCCTGATCACGGCGCAGCTCGGGAGCGCGATCCTGGTGGAGGCGGCGCTGTCGTTCCTCGGCCTGGGGATCCCGGAGCCGTACCCCTCCTGGGGGCGGATGCTCTCGATCTCGGCGGCCGAGTTCGCCCAGCGGGCCCCCTGGCTGGTGCTCTTTCCGGGGGCGGCGATCAGCCTGGCGGTCTTCGGGGCAAACCTGCTGGGGGACGCCCTCCGCGACACCCTTGACCCGCGCCTCCGCGGCGCCTGAAAGAGATGGCTACCGGCTTTCGTGTGGGAGCCGGAGCCCCGCCGGGGGTTCCAAGGCGAGCGAATCCCGGGCGAGCCGTGTGGCCGTGCGCAGCGCAGGGCGGGGCGGAGCGCGCCGGCCCGGAACCGCTGACATGCTCGGCATGCTATACTGCGAGGCGAGCATGAAGATCAATCGACAACTGGTCTGGGACTACCCGGCCGACGTCTCTCCGGAGGACGAGGGCTTCCGCCGGTGGTATGTGGCCCGGGTTCTCACCCGGGGAGGGATCGAGGACATCCGGGCCATGGGGCTGGAGACCATCAGGGAGTATCGCCCCGGCATCGTGCTCCCGCGGCGAATCCGCGAGTTCTGGGAGTGGTACCTCAAGCTGAAGGATGCCCATGGAGATC
>JACPHL010000288.1 GCA_016188625.1 Candidatus Rokuibacteriota bacterium
CCGCGAGCCGGCTTCCCCACCCGGCTCGCTCACGACGGGGACCCGCGCCGCTCCGCTTGACGTTCCGCTCGGGACCGACGCCTCCCCCTGGCCTCGCGGATGGATTGGTCCGCTCCGAGCGCGGGCTCGCCCGCGCAGCTTGGGGGGAGGCTCGGAGGGGGGTTCCACCCCCCTCCGAGCATTCTAGCCGCCGAGGTAGAGACGCTTGACCTCGGGGTCGGTCAGGAGGGCCTGCCCGGGCCCCTCGAACCGGTTCTGCCCCAGCTCCAGGACGTAGCCGCGGTCCGCCACGGCGAGGGCCTTGGCGGCGTTCTGCTCCACGATCATCATGGTGATCCCCCCCGCCTTCAGCTCGACCACCTTCTCGTAGATGATCCCCAGGAACTTGGGCGACAGGCCGAGGGAGGGCTCGTCGAGGAGGAGCAGCTTCGGGGTCGTCATGAGCGCCCGGCCGATGGACAGCATCTGCTGCTCGCCGCCCGAGAGGGTCCCGGCCAGTTGGCGTCGCCGCTCCCCGAGCACCGGGAAGAGCCGGTAGACCCGCTCGATGGCCGCCCTGACCCGGCCCCGGTCGCGCTCGATGTAGGCCCCCATCTCCAGGTTCTCCCGCACCGTCATCTGCGGGAAGACGATCCGCCCCTGGGGGACGTAGGCCAGCCCGCGCCGGAGGACTTGATCGGCGCGGAGCCCGGTGATCTCGTGGCCGTCGAAGCGGACGTGGCCGGAGCGCGGGTGGAGGAGGCCGATGATGGTCTTGAAGGCGGTGGACTTCCCCGCCCCGTTGGGGCCGATGATGCTCACGATCTCCCCCGACCGCACCTCGAGGGTCACGCCGTGGAGGACCTCGATCTTCCCGTAGCCCGCGACGAGGTCGCTCGCCCGGAGCAGGGCCCCGGCGTCGCCCCTAGCCGCGTCCGAAGTAGGCCTCGATGACCCGTGCATCGGCCTGGATGACCTCGGGGGGGCCCTCGGCGATCTTCTCCCCGTAGTCGAGGACGAAGATCTGCTCCGAGAGCCCCATGATCACCTTCATATCGTGCTCCACGATCAGGATGGTCCGACCCTGCGCCCGGAGGTCCCGGATCGCCGCCAGGAGGTCGTTGAGGAGGGTGCGGTTGACGCCGGCCGCCGGCTCGTCGAGGAGGATCAGCTCCGGCTCCCGGACCAGCACCCGGACGAACTCCAGGAGCTTCTGCTGGCCGTAGGAGAGGTTCCCCGCGTACTCCCGATGGAGGCGGTCGAGCTTGACGAAGGTCAGGAGCTCCATGGCCCGCCGCCGGGCCGCCTCGCCATCGCCCCGCGAGACCACCAGGAGGTTCTCCAGGGCGGTCAGCTCCGGGAAGACGCGGATGACCTGGAAGGTGCGGCCGATCCCGCGGCGGGCGATCAGGTAGGGGGGGAGGTGGTCGATCCGCTCGCCCTTGAAGCGGATGAGGCCGGCGTCGGGCGCGGCGAGCCCGGTGACGCAGTTGAAGAGGGTGGTCTTGCCGGAGCCGTTCGGGCCGATCAGCCCGTAGATCCGCCCCGGCGTGAGGCTCAGGGAGCAGTGGTTCACGGCCGTCACGCCGCCGAAGCGCTTGGTCACCTGGGTGACCTCGAGGATCGGGCCGTCCATCGTCACGCTCGCTCAGATGGTCCGGGGGAGCCGGTAGCGCTCCTGCAGGACCCCGAGGATCCCCTTCGGCATGAAGAGGACCACCGCGACGATGATCACCCCGAAGAGGACCTGGTGCACGTAGAGAAAGCGCGCCCAGACCAGCTCCTGGAAGACGGAGAGCAGGACCGCCCCCAGGACCGGGCCGAAGATGGTCCCCTTCCCGCCGAAGAGGCACATCACGATCATGGTGATGGTCGTCAGGAGCGGGAAGACGCTGATCGGCTCGATGTACCCCTGGTCCCGGGCGAAGAGCCCGCCCGCGATCCCCGGGGCCACGGCCGAGAGGAGGAAGGCGTAGAGCTTGTAGCGGCTCGTGTCGATCCCCATCGCCTCGGCCGCCACCTCGTCCTCGCGGATCGACATCAGCCGGAGCCCGAAGCGCGAGGTGATGATGGCGAAGGCCAGGATCGTGGCCCCGAGGGCCGTCGCCCCCATGGCGTAGTAGACGGGGACGGAGGCGTGAAGCGTCGGCAGGGAGAGCCCGAGCCCGCCCCCGGTCAGCCCGTCGAAGTAGGAGACCACGACGCGCATCACCTCGTTGAGCCCGAGCATGGCGATGGCGAAGTAGGGGCCCTTGAGACGGAGGCAGGGGTAGCCGATCAGGAGGGCGAGGATCGGCGCGGTGACCCCCCCGGCCAGGACGGCGAGGGGCCACGGCCAGTCGGCCCGGAGGATGAGGATCCCGGCGGTGTAGGCCCCGGTCCCGTAGAAGGCGACGTGGCCGAAGGAGACGTACCCGGTCAGCCCGGAGATGAGATTCCAGCTCTGGGCGAGGGCGACCCACATGAAGAGCTCGAGCATGAAGCGGACGCGGTACCCCGAGGCCCAGAGCGGCCAGAGGGCGAGCCAGGCCAGGAGGGCGAGACCGAGGAGGCCGAGGCCGAGCCGCTTCACGTCCGTCCCCCGAGCAGCCCGGTGGGCCGGATGAGGAGGACCACGACCAGGAGGAGATAGGCGATCGCCTCAGAGACCTGGGTGGTCAGGAAGAGGGAGGAGAGCTGCTCGACCAGGCCGAGGAGGAGCCCCCCCAGGAGGGCGCCGGGGTAGTTCCCCGCGCCGCCGAGGACGATGACCAGGAACGACTTGAAGGTCCAGACCTGCCCCATCTCCGGCTGGATGGCGACGATGACCGAGACCAGGCTCCCCCCCGCGGCGGCCAGGGCCGAGGCCACGCCGAAGGTCAGGAGGTGGATCCGGCCCACGTTGATCCCGCAGACCATCGCCACCTCGCGGCTCTGGGCCGTGGCGCGGATCGCCTTGCCGAGCTTGGTCCGGCCGAGGAAGAGGAAGGCCAGCACGGTGATCCCGAGGGCGAAGGCGAAGCCGACCAGCCGGGCCTTGGAGAAGGCGACGGGGCCCAGGAGGTAGGAGCCGGTCAGGAACTCCACCGAGCGGAGGTCCGAGGTCCAGGCGAGCTGGGCCAGGTTCACCAGGGAGATCGAGATCCCGAAGGTGAGGAGGAGGGAGGAGAGTTCGGGGGCATCCACGACCCGCGTCATCAGGGTGCGCTGGAGGAGGACGCCCAGGAGGAACATCAGCGGCATGGAGACCAGGAGGGACAGGTACGGGTTGACCCCGAGGAGCTGGAACCACCAGAAGGTGGTGTAGGCCCCGAGCATCAGGAGCGTGCCGTGGGCCACGTTGATGACCCGCATGACCCCGAAGATCAGGGCCAGGCCGAGGGCCACCAGGGAGTAGAGCGCCCCGGCCAGAAGCCCGGACACGACCACCTGTCCGACCATCGCGGGGGTGATCGTGACTCCCACGGCCCCTCCCGAAACCAGTGGCGCCCGCCGGTTCTCCGGCGGGCGCCATCCTCCTCGCCCCTCAGCCGCTCATCCGCCTACCGCTCGCTCCAGGACGGGGTGGGGAACCGCGCCTTGCCGTC
>JACPHL010000282.1 GCA_016188625.1 Candidatus Rokuibacteriota bacterium
CCACTGGGCGAACGGGTTCCTGGCCGCCCTGCTGCTGTTCGTCTCCGTCCTCCTCCACGAGCTCTCCCATTCGGTGGCGGCGCTCCGCTACGGGATCCCGGTCTCGGGGATCACGCTGCACATCTTCGGCGGGGTCTCCCAGCTGGAGCGCGAGCCGGACCGGCCCGGCGTGGAGGTCGTCGTCGCGGTCGTGGGGCCCCTCACGAGCTTCGCCATCGCGGCCGTCCTGGCCCTGGCGCTCCGCCTCCTGGACCCTCCGGCCGCAGCCGCGGCGATCATGCGCTACCTCGTCATCGTGAACGCGGTGGTCGGGGTGTTCAACCTCGTCCCCGGCTTCCCCCTCGACGGCGGGCGTCTGCTCCGCGCGGCGCTGTGGAAGCTGAAGGGGAACCTGCACTGGGCGACCCGGATGGCCAGCCGGGCGGGCTCGGCGTTCGCGTTCCTCCTGATGGGCCTCGGGATCCTCCGGGCCCTGGCGGGGGAGTTCCTGGGCGGGCTCTGGTTCGTCGTGATCGGCCTCTTCCTGCACCAGGCAGCCGCGGGGAGCTACCAGCAGCTCCTGCTCAGGCGCGCGCTCGGGCCCCTGGCGGTTCGGGACGTGATGACCCGCGAGGTAATCCACGTCCCGCCAGACCTCACGGTGGCCCGGGTGGTGGAGGAGTTCTTCTGGCCCCACCACGTCTCGAGCTTTCCGGTCCTCGACGGCGGGCGGGTCGTGGGGATCCTGAGCCTCCACCAGCTGCGGCAGGTCCCCCGTGAGCGATGGGAGACGACCCGGGTGCGGGAACTGATGCTCCCGCTCACGGACTCGCTGACGGCGGGCCCCGGGGACCCGCTCTGGCAGGCGTTCGAGAAGCTCTCGGGGAACGGGCTCGGGCGGCTGGCGGTCGTGGAGCGCGGGCGGCTGGCGGGCTACCTCTCCATCAAGGACGTCGCCCACATCATCGCCGTGACCTCGGGCCTCGGCGGCCCCCAGGGAGGGAGACCATGACCGTCAAACGGATCCTGCACGCCTCGGACTTCTCGCCGGCCTCCCGCCCCGCCTTCAGGCTGGGGCAGGATCTCGCGAAGGCCCTCAAGGCCGAGCTGATCCTCTTCCACGCCGTCTCCCCGATCGCCCCGATGATGGGCGAAGGGTACATCCCCACGAGCCTGGTGGAGGAGCTGCGGGGCCAAACGCGGAGGGACGGGGAGCGGAGGCTCGAGGCCCTGGCCAGGACGGCCCGGCGCGGGCGGATCCGGGTCTCCACCCTCCTGGCCGAGGGCCCCGCCGCGGAGGCCATCGTCAAAGCGGCGAAGCGGAAGCGGGCCGGCCTGATCGTCATCGGCACGCGAGGGCGGACGGGGCTGGCCCGGATGCTCCTGGGGAGCGTCGCCGAACGCGTGGTCAGGACGGCCACCTGTCCGGTCCTCACCGTCGGGGCCCGCAGGGCCTGAGGCGGTCCGGCGGGTCGGGGTGGCGCCCCAGCTGATCGTCTTCGGCGTCCTGGCGGCGGCCTTCGCGCTGTTCGTCCACGGGCGCTGGCGGTACGACGTCGTCGCCTTGCTCGCCCTGCTGGCCGTCACCGGCGTGGTCCCCGGCGCCGAGGCCTTCTCCGGCTTCGGCCACCCCGCCGTGGTGATCGTGGCCAGCGTCCTGGTGGTCACCCGGGGCCTGTTCAACTCCGGCGTCGTAGACGTCATCGCCAGGGGAATGACCCGGGTGGGCGAGCGGCCGGTCCTGCAGGTCGGGGCGATCACGGGCCTGGTGACGGCGATCTCGGGGTTCGTCAGCAGCGTGGCGGCGGCCGCCATCCTCGTCCCGGTCGCCCTCCGCATGGCGCGCGGCCACGGCGCCCCCCCTTCGCGGCTCCTGATGCCGCTGGCCTTCGGCTCGCTGCTGGGCGCCACCATCACCCTCATCGGATCGGCGCCCAACGTCATCATCGCCACGTTTCGAGCCCAGACGGCCGGCGCGCCCTTCCGGATGTTCGACTACACCCCCGTCGGGGCGGGTCTCGCGGTCGCGGGCGTGCTGTTCATCTCGCTGATCGGCTGGCGGCTGATCCCCGTGAGGAAGGGGCAGGCCTCGCGCCAGGAGCTGTTCCGCATCGAGGACTACATGACCGAGGTCCGCGTCCCGGAGGATTCCAAGCTGGCCGGGAAGCCGCTCCGGGACCTGGAGGGGGCCACCGACGCCGATGTCGTCGTCGTCGGGCTCGTGCGCGGCCAGCGGCGGACCCCCGCCCCCTCCAGCTTCGAGACCCTCCAGGCGGACGACATCGTCATCGTGCAGGCCAGCTCCGAGGCCCTGCAGGCCCTGGTGGACGCCACCGGGGTCGAGCTGGTCGGCAGCGAGGAGCTGGGCGAGGAGGTCCTGGGCTCGGACGACGTGGGCCTGGCGGAGACCGTGGTCATGCCCGCCGCGCGCATGGAGGGGCAGACGGCGCGCAGCCTGAGCCTGCGCTGGCGGTACGGGATCAACCTCCTCGCCGTCGCGCGGCAAGGGGCGCGGCTAAAGGCGCGCCTGGACCGGCTCCGGTTCCGCGCGGGGGACGTGCTGCTCCTCCAGGGCGGGACCGAGACGCTCCAGGAGGCGCTGACCGACCTGGGCTGCCTCCCGCTGGCCGAGCGGGGCCTCCGGGTCGGCCAGCCGCGCCGGATCCTCCTCGCCGTCGGCATCGCCGGGGCCGCGCTGGCGGCCTCGGGCACGGGCCTCTTACCGGTCCAGATCGCCTTCGCCGGTGCGGCCGTCCTCATGGTGCTCGCGGGCCTCCTCAACCTGCGCGAGGCCTACGAGAGCAGCGACTGGTCGATCATCGTGCTGCTGGGGGCG
>JACPHL010000283.1 GCA_016188625.1 Candidatus Rokuibacteriota bacterium
CCGACGAGGAAGAACGTGAAGATGATCCCCGCCCACCAGATCGTCCAGGTGAGCTTGGTCGCGAGATTCACCGCGCCGTCCTGGATGTCGAAAAACCCGAGGAGGACCACGATCACCATGAGGAAGAGCAGCGGGACCTGGAGGGCGGGCTGGAACGCGGGCGAGGTCAGGAGCTTCCGGAGCCAGGAGATCTCCAGGAGATTGAGGGCCGCCTCACGGGGCTCACGGCTCCGGACGGCCACCGCGTAGACGGCGAGGGCGGCGACGCCGCCGAGCAGGGCGACAAGGCTCCACACCGTGGCGGCATTGCCCGGAGCTTGGCCGACGCCGACGCGGAAGTCCACGAGGAGGGGGGGCTCGAACCGCCGTCCCTCGAGCTCCTCGAGGACCACGCGCACTTGATGGGCGCCCCTCCGCTCGGGGGTGACCGCGACCGTGTAGCTGCCGGCCCAGGTGACCTCGGGGGCCGGCCGGGGGTGGTGAGGGGCGCCGGCGGGCGCCAGGCTGATGAGCACCCTGCCGCCCGACACGGGCGCCAGCGGCGGGTTCTTGAAGACCTTGGCCACCAGCTGGCTCTCCTGGCCTGCGGCGAGGGGAGCCGGCGAGCTCAGGAGCTCGACCTCGTAACCCTGGACCGTGACGACCGCCGTGCCGCCCGGCGGCTTCGCCGAGCCGTGCTCGCCGTGCGCCCACGCGGCGAGAGGGAGCAGGAGGATGACGGCGCCTCCGAGCAGGCGAGCGATCATCGGCCGTACCGCCGGTCGATCCCGGCACGGACCTGGCATTGCCCTAGCGCGGGTAAACCTCCAGGTAACCGAGGATCGGCTCATCGCCCTCTTGCTGACCATGAAGCATGATGGGGAACCGCCCCGTCGCCCGCGCGACGAACCACATCGCGACCGCGGCGCCGGGGGTGAGCTGCTTCTCGATGTCATGGCCGTGGAGGTGGATCGAGCGCGGCTCGTCGGTTGTCCACCGGAGGATGACCTCGTCACCCTGGTGAACGCGGATCACCTGCTGATCGGCGGGCAGCGCGCCCTGCCGCAGGGTGAGCTGGAACTCTTTCCGCGCCACCTCCCCGCCGCGGCCGCACCCTCCGAGTCCCGGGACGAGCAGTAAAAAGAACAGAAGGACCCGCATAGAGGTCGTCGGCCCCGTCTCAGGGGGGAGCGATCATCGGCTGTATTTGCGGTCGATCTCGGCGCGGATCTCATCGATCGGGTATCCGGCCTTGACCATGCGAGACGCGTCCAGCGCCTCGTCCATGCAGATCCCTCAGGTGGCCGCGTGGCCGTCGGTGTAGCACGAGAGCAGGCTTTTGTGGCCCACGTGCTTGTCACACCCGCAGTAGCAGTAGAGCTGGTCGAGGACCTCCGGGATCTCCCGAGCGACCCAGTGCGCGAGCCGGGCCTTGCCGACGAAGAGCGCGGGGTCTAGGGTTGCCCTGGTCTCCCGGAGCGGGACGGGGGGACCCACCACGGCGGACGGCAGCTCGGCGGTGGTCGGGGCGACGCGGGGCGGCGGTGACTGCACCCGCCAGACCAGCACCACGCCGGCCGCTACGAAGAGTAGGAGGCCCAACCCCCAGAAGCGAGGGGCCCTACGTCTGCTCCGGACAGGGCGACCTCCTGGAGTGCCCATAGAGGTTCCTCCGAGGAGTCCTAAGAGGCCGCCCGCGGCAAAGGCGCCGGGGCGAGCAGCCGCCGGCGCCGGGCCACGCCGGTCGCGTGCGCGGCGCGCGCCACCGCCTCCGCGACCGTCTCGACCACCCGCCTGTCGAAGACCGAGGGGATGATATACTCCTCGTGAAGCTCCCCCTTCCCCACGATCCCCGCGATCGCCCGGGCCGCCGCGATCTTCATCTCCTCGTTGACCGCGCGGGCCCGGCTGTCCAGGAGGCCGCGGAAGAACCCCGGGAAGCCGAGGACGTTGTTGATCTGGTTCGGGTAGTCCGAGCGGCCCGTGGCCATGACCCGGACGTGGGGTCCGGCCTCCTCCGGCATGATCTCGGGGACCGGGTTCGCCATGGCGAAGACGATGGGGTCGCGGGCCATCCGCTTGATCTCCCGCGCGGTCACGACGCCCGGCCCGGAGAGGCCGATGAAGAGGTCGGCGCCCTGAAGCGCCTTCCCGATGCCGCCCTTGAGCTGGCCCGGGTTCGTGTGCTCGGCGAACCACACCTTCATGGGGTTCATGTTCTCCTTGCGCCCCCGGTAGAGGATCCCGGCCCTGTCGCAGCCGACGATCTGCCGGACGCCCATGGCCATCAGGATCTTCGCCGTGGCGATCCCGCCCGCCCCGGCCCCCGAGACCACGACCTTGATCTCCCGCATCCGCTTTTTGACGATCTTCAAACCGTTCAGGAGGGCGGCCAGCACCACCACCGCCGTGCCGTGCTGGTCGTCGTGGAAGACCGGGATCTCCAGCTCCTTCTTGAGCCGTTCCTCGATCTCGAAGCAGCGGGGGGCCGAGATGTCCTCCAGGTTGATCCCCCCGAAGACGGGGGAGACCGCCTTCACGATCCCGACGATCTCGGCGACGTCCCTGGTGGCCAGGCAGAGGGGGAAGGCATCGACGCCCGCCAGCTCCTTGAAGAGGAGGGCCTTCCCCTCCATGACCGGCATGGCGGCCTGGGGGCCGATGTCGCCGAGGCCGAGCACGGCGGTCCCGTCCGTCACCACGGCGACGGCGTTTTGCTTGATGGTGAGGGTGTACGCCTTCTGGGGATCCTCGTGGATGGCCTGGCAGACCCGGGCCACGCCGGGGGTGTAGGCCATGGAGAGGTCGTCCCGGGTCTTGACCGGCACCTTCCCCCTGACCTCGATCTTCCCGCCGAGGTGCATGAGGAAGGTCCGGTCCGAGACGTTGACCACCCGGACCCCGGGGAGCCGCCTGAGCCGATCCGCGACGAGCGCGCCGTGCCGGTCGTCCCGGGCCTTGAAGGTGATGTCCCGCAGGACCTGGTCCTTCCCGACCTGGACCAGGTCCACCGCCCCGATGTCCCCCCCGGCCCTCCCGATGGTCGAGGTCACCTTCCCCAGCATCCCGGGGCGATTCTTGATCTCGAGGCGAACCGTCATGCTGTGACTCGCGCTGGGCGCCCCTATCATGGCTCCGTCCTCCTCATCCTATCTCCCCTCCGTGCACGGACCGGTCATCGCTGCGTCATGGTCCTGCCCCCTACGCCGCCCGCGGGAGGGCGGGAAGCCAGTCCCAGCCCGCCCGCTCCAGGCAGGGCCTGGCGCAGAGGAGTTGTTACCGCGCCTCCAGGGGGGCGTAGTCCCGGCGCCCGGGGCCCGTGTAGATCTGCCGGGGGCGGGCGATCTTCTGCTCCGGGTCGAGGAGCATCTCCTCCCACTGGGCGAGCCACCCGGCGGTGCGGGGGATGGCGAAGAGGACCGGGAACATCTCCACCGGGAACCCCATGGCCTGGTAGATCAGCCCGGAGTAGAAGTCCACGTTGGGGTAGAGCTTCCGCTGGACGAAGTAGTCGTCCTCCAGGGCGATCCGCTCCAGCTCCAGGGCGATCTCCAGCAGGGGGTTGGGGCCGGTCACCGCGAAGACCTGCTCGGCCATCCGCTTGATGAGCCGGGCGCGCGGGTCGAAGTTCTTGTAGACCCGGTGGCCGAAGCCCATCAGCCGGCGCTCGCCGGCCCTCACCTGCCGGAGGTAGTCGGGGATCCCGGCCTTGGAGCCGATCGCCTCCAGCATCCGGAGGACCGCCTCGTTGGCGCCCCCGTGCAGGGGCCCGTAGAGGGCCGCCGCCGCGGCCGCCACCGCCGAGTAGGGATCGACGTGCGAGCTCCCCACCGCCCGCATGGCGTGGGCGCTGCAGTTCTGCTCGTGGTCGGCGTGCAGGACGAACAGGACATCGAGCGCCCGCTCCAGGACCGCATTGGGCGTGTATTTGAGCTCCGTCGTCTTGAGCAGCATGTTCAGGAAATTGCCGGTGTAGGAAAGGTCGTTGTCCGGATAGGCGTAC
>JACPHL010000284.1 GCA_016188625.1 Candidatus Rokuibacteriota bacterium
TTTCCCAGCGGGACCTTGCCCGTGGCATTCGGGTTCCCTATCAAAGGGTGAACGAGCTGATCAACCGCCGACGTGGGATCACCCCAGGGACGGCTTTGCGGCTGGCGAAGTTCTTTGGAACCTCGCCGGGGTTCTGGATGAACCTTCAGCTTCGGTGGGATCTCTATCGGGCGCAGGCAGCCGAAGCAGAGACTCTCAAGAGGATTCGTCCCATTCGCGCTGCCGGGTGAGAACGGAGCTGCCGGAGCCCGGCGGGTGGTTCAATTCGCGACTCTGATGCGCCCCCTGATCGAGAGCTTGGACGCAGAGTCGGAGGAAGGCGTCGAGGACGCGTGGATGGCCGAGGTCGAGCGCCGCATGGCGGTGGCCTGGAGGAGGCGGCGGTGCAGATCGACGACCTCCCCCAGGGTGAGATACCGCATCAGGCGAGACGCCGGTACAGCTCCTCGTTCTTCCGCAGGACGCGCTCGGCAGCCGCCTTGAAATCGTCGCCTGGAGTCGCCAGGAGGTCCACGATCGCGAGGTCCTCCGGCGCGAGCCCGAAGCGTTCGGCTTCGAGGCGCAGCCGTTCGGCCTGGGCGGGCGAGAGGTCGATGGTCAGCTTCATGGAGGTACTGTACCACGGTGCTGCACCGGCCCAAAACCCGCTTCAGCGGACCGGCTTCGCTGGCCGCTGAGCGCTCGCATTAGCGGTCAGGGCTGGGGCAGGGGCGGTCCAGACGGGAGGGAGGGGTTGGGGGGGGCCTCCAGGGGGTCCGGGCACGGGGTAAAGAGACAGAGGCGGTCTTCGGCGAGGGGGTCGCCGGTCACGGTGAAGGCGCGCGCCCGGGAGCCGCCGCAGACCACCCGAAACGGACAGCGGCCGCACCGCCCCCGGAGCCGCTCCGGATCCCGCAGCGCCCGGAAGAGCGGATGGGTGCGGTAGATCGCCACCGGGCTCGCCCAGCGGACGCTCCCGGCCGAGGCCCGGATGAAAGGGCTCGGGTGGACCTCCCCGCGGTGGTCGATGACCAGGAGTCCCTTGCCGCTCCCGACCGGGACCCGACGCAGCGGGTCGAGGTGCGAAGGCCAGCGGGACGCCACGGCCCAGACAGGACGCCCGTCCCGCCGGATCCCCCGTCGACGCTCGAGGATCACCCGTCGGTATTGCGGGGCCTCGGCGACCTCGACCAGGAACGGCGCCGTCAGCGAGAGGTCGTGAAGGTCGTTGAGGGTGGACTCGCACTCGAGGGGGGTCATCGATCCCTCGCCCTCCGGGGGGCCGGGGAGGAGGGGGAAGGAGACGCGCCAGCGCACGGCCCCGAGGATCGCCACCAGACTGGCCAGCAGGGGGAGGCCGTCGAGGGTCTGGCGGGTAAGTCGGGTGTCGATCTCGATCGGCACGCCGAGGGCCCGAGCCGCCTGGATAACCCGCATGGCGCGGTCGAACACGCCCCGGATCCCTCGCTGGCCGTCGTGGATCGCCGGGTCGGGGCTGTCGAGCCCCACCGCCAGGCCGGCGAGCCCGGCATCTTGCAGGGCCTCGAGGCCCTCGGTGGTCAAGGCGGCCGCGGCGCTCGATGCGAGGGCAACCGGGAAGCCGAGCTTGGACGCCTCCGCGGTGAGGGCGGTGGCGTCGCGGCGCGGGAAGGGATGGCCGCCGGCCAGGACGAGGACGGGGAGCGGCTCGCCGAACGCCGTCAACCGAGGAAGAAGCCGGTGCCGTTCCTCGAAGGTGAGGTCATCGGGGTCGGCTCGGGACGCCGCCTCGCCGGAGCCGGAGGGTCCGGGGGGGTCGGAGTCCGGGCTCAGCTCCCAGATGACGAGGGCGGGCCGCTCATGAAGTCCCCGCGTCACCCCAATCACCTTCACCGGCCCTCCCACCGTAGCGGTTGAGACATCCCGGTCCCATGCGGGGAGCCCGTGCCCCACCCCCGAGGGGTGATCGACCTTCCGGGCTCGGTTGTCTTTCCCTTTTTCTACGGACACTTAGCCTTCTCCTCCTATCCAGGCACCGCCTCTGCAAGGGTAGGAGGCAAATGCCAACCCCCGCTCGAGGACGCGGGAGCCGGGCCGAACGACCGGGAGGGCGGCTCTGGCTCCCTCAGCAGACGGCACCCCGCCAGCGCGCGCCGGGGGAGAGCGGGCTCGCCCGATCCCGAACCAGCGGATGGCCGGCCTGGTGCTGCCCCGACCCGCCCCGGACGATCCGGCACGAGCGCTGGTGGAACGTCGCCCTCCGCACGGTCCACCTCGTCGGGTTCGGCCTCCTCCTCGGCGGGCACGCCTGGGGCATCGAGCCGGCGAGCCTCCGGGCGGCCCTCTGGGGTGTCCTGGCCAGCGGTGGCGGCCTGATGGCCCTGGAGCTCTTCAAGACCGCGCGCTGGCTCGTGCTGGGCAAAGGGCTCGCGGTCCTCCTCAAGCTCGGCCTGCTGCTGCTCGTCCCCGTCTTCTGGGAAGCCCGCCTCCCCCTCCTCCTGGCGGTCACGGTGATCGCCTCGGTCGGTGCGCACATGCCCTCCCGCTACCGTCACTACTCGCTCCTGGATCGCCGGGTCCTCGATCCCGCTGCCGTGCCCTCGGGCGACGGGGCTCGCGACCGCGCCTAATCCAACTCGGAGGGGGGCTCCGCCCCCCTTCCGACGCCCCTGGGCAAAGCCCACCTTTCGCCAGTCCGGCTTCGCCGCTGGCGAAAGGCTTCGGGGGCTGCCTCCCCCCGGATACTTACTCCGATACATGGCCAGCCTCACGGCTTGAGGACCGAGAGGTAGGTAAGGGAGGCGATCAGAGCGTACTCCTCAGCGCGAGCCCGAGGAGGAGGACGAACAGGGCCAGGAGCAGGGTCAGACGCGCCAGCCAGGCGACCGCCCGGCTCCCGCCCGCCGCGGCGGCCGCGCCGACGCTCGCGCTCGACCGCTGCCGGACCCAGCGAGGCCCGAGGACGAAGTCGTGCAGGGCCGCGAGGGCGAGCATCAGCGCGACCAGGGCGAGCTTGGTGGCGAGGAGCGGGCCGATCGGGCGGGAGGTCAGCACGAGGGTGGCCGTCCCCGTGACCACGAGGAGCGCAATGGCGAGCCAGCCCACCGCCCGAAACCGCCGCCCGGTCGCGGAGAGGAGCCCGACGCGGACGGAGGGCTCGGGGAGACGGCGGAGCAGTGGGACCAGCACGAGCGCCAGGAAGACCATCCCGCCCACCCAGGTCGCCGCGGCCAGGAGGTGGAGCCATCGGATGGCCAGCAGCAGCCCGACGTCGGTCATTCCCCGGCCGCGCGCCCCCTGGCCGCCCGCGGCTCAACCGGCGGTGAGCCGCGCCCCGCAGCGACCGCAGAAGGCGAACCCCTCCGGGAGCCCCTTCGCCTGACAGCTCGGGCAGCTCCGCGCGTAGGGGCCCCAGAGGAACTCGCTCGACCCCCCTTCGGCGGCCCTCCGCCGGATCCCGAGGTAGTCCCAGGGGCGCTTCTCCGCGAAGGCCGTCATCCCCTCGTACGGCTCCAGGGAGGCGAAGTGGAGCGCCAGCCAGTCCCGGGCGTGGCCGATGGTCTGGTGCCAGGCCAGGTCCTTCCAGAAGTTCACCTGCTGCTTGGTGTAGCGGAGGCACTCCGGGAACTTCTCGATCAGCTTGTCGGCCAGCTCCCGGACGGCGGCGTCAAGCTCCCCGGCCGGGACGACGCGGTTGACCAGCCCCCACTCCAGGGCCTGCCGCGCGGTGATGGCGTCACAGGTGAAGAGCATCTCCCGGGCCCGCCGGTCCCCGATGTGGAGGGGCAGCCACTGGGTCGCGCCGCCGGCCGCCACGCTCCCGACCCTGGTCCCCACCTGGCGGATCGTCACGTGCTCGGCGGCGACCGCCAGGTCGCACGCCATGTTGAGCTCGTTCCCGCCCCCGGCCACGATCCCGTTGAGCCGGGCGATGACCGGCTTGCCGGCGTTGCGGATGGCGTCGAGGGCGCCGGCGAAGATCCCCATGTACTTCCAGTAGTCGCGCGGCCGGCGGGTGTAGGTGGAGGCGTACTCCCGGACGTCCCCCCCCGTGCAGAAGGCCTTCTCCCCGGCGCCGGTGAGGACGACGACCGCCACGGCGTCGTCCCAGGCGGCGTCCTGGAAGGCGGTGGTCAGCTCCTGGAGGGTGAGGGCCGTGTAGCAGTTGTACACCTCCGGCCGGTTGATGGTGATCCGCGCCAGCCACTCCCCCTTCTCGTACAGGATCTCCTTGAAGACGAAGTCCTCCGCCGCCCGCCGCTCGAACATCGTCATGCTCCCCTCCCTGGCTCCTGTAGTGTCGGGCTCTTCCCCTTCCCCTCGGGCACGTCCCGCGCCGGGCCCGAGAGCGCCGGCGGCCGACGGTCCTGGAACGCCACGGCGTAGAGGGCCGCCAGCGCGGCCAGCAGCCCCAGCGCCACCCCGAGCAACCAGCCCGTCTCCATCGTCCTTCCTCCTGTCCCGCGCTACACGTCCACCGTCCGCTCCAGGTGGACGAGCGGCCCGTGCCGGAACCCGCTCGACCAGGGTGCGCCCGATCCCGCGCCCGCGGTAGGGCGGGTCCACCCCGACGAGGTCGATCCAGCCCACCGGGCCGGGGATGCCGAACTCCGACTCGCTGGTCCAGCCCAGGAGGAACCCGACCACGCGGCCGTCCACCTCGGCCACCAGCGACATCCACGGCGGCCGGAGGGCCGCCAGCTCGAAGCGCCGGGCCCAGTACTCCTTCCGGAAGCGGCCGCCGAGCCGCTCGTCGATCTCCACCACCGCCTGGAGGTCGTCGTCCCGGAGCGACCGGACCTGGACGGCATCTCGCCCCATCGTCGGCCTCCCTTCAGGCGGCCTGGGCCCGGAGCTTCCGCACCCGCTGGAGCCCCAGGAGGGCCGCGCCCATGGCGGTGGTGTACTGAGGGAACTCGGGGACGTTCACCGTGAACTCCCACTTCTCCCGGGCCGCTCGGACCATCCCCGCCTGGAGGGCCACCCCGCCGATGAAGGTGATCTCGCCGGCCAAGCCGACCCGCTTGAGCTGGCCCAGAGCCCGGTCGGCCAGCGAGTCGTGGATCCCGCGGAGGATGTCCTCCACGCTCCGCCCCTCGGAGATGTGGTTGATGATCTCCGACTCGGCCAGGACGGCGCAGACCGAGGAGATCGGCTGGGGGCGCTCGCTCCGGAGCGAGCTGGGCCCGATCTCCTCCAGGGGGACCTCGAGGTACTTGGCCGCGCGCTCCAGGAAGCCCCCGGAGCCCGCCGCGCACTTCTCGTTCATGTGGAACTCCTTGACCTTCCCCGCTTCGCGCAGGCGCACGGCCCGCGTGGACTGGGCGCCCATGTCCAGGACGAACTGGGTCCCCGGGAAGGCGTGGTGGGCGCCGCGGGCGCCGCAGGTCAGGTCCGTGATCTGGATGTCGCGGAAGGAGACGGCGGCGCGGCCGAGCCCGGTCGTGGCGACGTAGGCCAGCTCCTCGGCGGTCAGCCCCGCCGCGGCCAGGGCCTGCTCGAGCGCCTCCCGCGCCACCCCCTCGAAGTCGGCCCGCGTCCGGACGAGGGCCTTTCCCCGGACCTCGGCCGTCTCGTCGAGGACGACGCACTTGGTGCTCCCGGCCCCCAGATCGATCCCCGCCACGTAGAGCATCCCCTCACCTCCCCTCGCCCGCGGGCGGGCGGTCGAGGACCGCCACCCCCTCGATCTCGAGGAGCGCCCCGGCGTCCTGGTCGTAGAGCCCGCGGACCTCGACCAGGGTCATGGCCGGGTAGTGGCGGCCGAGAAAGGCCCGGTAGACCTCGCCGATCTCCCGGCCCCGGGCGCGGTAGGCCTCCCGGTCCAGCACGTAGATGGTGAGCTTGACCAGGTCCTGGAGTGCGCCTCCCCGGGCCTCGAGTACGGCGCGGAGGTTCTGGAGAACCTGGCGGAACTGGGCGACCAGGTCGCCCCGCCCCACCAGCGCGCCGTCGCGGTCGAAGGCGACCTGGCCGGCCAGGAAGAGGAGCCGGCCGCCCTCGACCTCGACGCCGTGGGAGTACCCGCGCGGCCGCGGGAGGGTCTCGGGGTTGACCACCGTGAGGCTCATCTACCCTCG
>JACPHL010000033.1 GCA_016188625.1 Candidatus Rokuibacteriota bacterium
AGGCCGGCCATCCACCGCTGCCAGAACTTGTGGAAGATGTTCAGGTGGATGGACGACATCTTCTCGAGAGTGGTCCCGGCGGCCGCCTTGTCGGCCTTGGCGTAGCCGTAGATCGCGTTGATCGAGGTCTCCTTGGTGAGGTCGAGCTTCGCGCCGATGTAGAAGCCGTTCGAATCGATGGCCTCGAGCTTGCTGGCTGCCGTCAACCTCACCAGCTGGGCGAAGTCGTTGTTGGCGAGCCCGCCCAGCCCCGAGACGAACTGGTAGTGGGCGTACACGGTGAGCGGGGCCAAGTTGGCCTCGGCGTTGAGCACGAAGGCGGAGACGGTGTCGTCGGTGTCCGAGCCGTCGGCCAGGATCACCGTGGCCTTCCCGACCGCGCCGGCCGCGGAGGCCTTGAACATCTTGCCGAGCCACGAGACCCTCCCGTTGAAGAGCGGGGAGGTCTGGCCGCGGCCCTGCGACTCATCCACGCCGGCCGCCCCGAGGTTCCGGGTGGCGAGCTGCTCGATGTTCCCCTCGAGGATCAGGTCCCCCCCGCCCGCGGCCATATTCGTCCCCAGGCGGAGCTGAGGCTGGCGGTGGGCCATCTGGCCGGCCGGGCCGTTGAAGTCCACGATGCTGGTCCCGGCGACATCCTCGTTGAACAGCAACCCCCAGTACTGCCCGGCCAGGATGAAGAACCCGCCGGGGTCGTCGGCCCGGAAAAAGGCCTGGCGGAGCCGGGGATGGCGGGAGTGGTTCTTCAGGGCGTTGCCGTCAACCGTGAAGAAGTCGGCCTCGACCGTCGAGGCCATCTTGACCCCGGCCACCTCGTCCGTAGCGCGGATCCGGAAGCGGGTCTGGCGGGCGTCGATCTGGAGCTCGCTGTTGTCCGCCACCTTATCGGTGTCCAACGGGGTAGCGCCAGGGCCGTCGGAGAGGAAGAAGATCTTGTCGCTGTACTGCACATCGAGCTTCACGTACCCGCTGACCCCGACCTTCAGCTCGGCCGCGGCAGGCGACGGAGCACCCACCAGCGCCGCGCCGAAGAGCAGGGCGAGTCCCAACACCGCCCACTTCTTCATAGCCCTCTACTCCTTTCGCTCAGGATACGAGGCACGACCTACGGTCAACCCCACGGTTGCTCTCGAGATCAGCCCGACGCTCTGCCGAAAGAAGCGGCGCTCACCCCCTTCCCTCGCTCAACTCAAGGCGAAACAGGCAGAAGTCCTTATCAATGCACTGCTATTTAGCAGAACCCCCAAGGTCAAGTCAAGCAAAAAGATTGGGGGGGACCCCGGGGGGTCGGCCCGCCCCGGACCCCCCCTCACTCCGCCGGGGGCGGCTCCCAGGGGAACCGGCGCTCGGCCTCGACCGGCACCGGTCGGAGCACGGCCCGGCGTGAGAGGAGCGGCGCCCCGGTGACCCCCGAGAGCCAGCTCGCGTCGAGGGCCCGGGAGCCGTCCGCCTCGAGCAGCACCGGCGCGATGAAGCCGCTCACCCCGAGGGCCCGCCCGAGCCGCCGGGCCAGGGCCGGATCGTTGTAGAGGTCGAGGGCCCGGACCCGCTCGGCCGCCAGGAGGTCCTCGACCTTCTGGGGGTCCACCGGGAGGAAGCGGCCGGTCCGCTCGATGAGCGAGGTCAGGAGATAGCCGACCCGCTGGGCGTTGAGCGGGCTCCGGGTCAGGTCGATCAGGGGGAGGACCGCGACCCGGATCCGCCCACGGGTGATCCGGACCCCGTCCTCGTCCCGGACCCGGACCTCGGCCCGGCCGTCCGGGGGGATGAAGCGCGCCAGGGAGTACCGCTCCCGGACCTCGATGATCCGGGCGAACCCGAGCGCCTCCTCGTGCCGGCCGAGCGGCTGATTGTCAGCGGGTGGCGGAAGACCTCGCCCTTGCGGAAGACGGCGAGCTCCATCCCCGGGGAGGCGCCGGCAGCTTCCCCGAGGTCGAGGTAGAGGGTCTCCCCTTCCACCGCCACGACGAGCCCCTCCACCGGGGCGAAGGCCTCCGCTAGCTCCCCGGCCAGCCGCTCGAAGCTGGCGGCCACCTCGTCGGTCAGGCCGGCGCGGGCGCCCCCCGCTTGAAGGCTCCAGATCAAAAGACCCAGGAGGAGCCCCGGGATCGCCCGCTTACGGTCGCGCCAGGGTTTCATCGAGGAATCCGATCAGCCTCGTCGCCAGCTCCACCACCTCACCGGCCGCCTCCGGGGCGATCCGGCTGTGGTAGTCGTACGCCACCTTGCCGACCTTCCCTTTCCCGCCCGGCCCGGTGAGGGAGTCGAGGAAGAATTTCAGGGCGTCCCGCTTCTTGCTCGTGGTCCCCGCCATGGGCTCAGAACACCTGGGAGGGGTGGTGGGTGCCGAAGACCGCCCGGAGCCGGTGGCAGATCTCCCCGAGGGTGACCCGGGCCTTCACCGCCTCCAGGATCGGGGGCAGCAGGTTCGCCGGGCCGCGGGCCGCCGCCTCGAGCCGGTCCAGGGCCCGGACGACCCGATCGCCGTCGCGCTCCCGGCGCAGGCGGCCGAGGCGCTCGGCCATGGTCGCCCCGACCTTGGGGTCGGGCTCGAAGAGGCCGACGGGGGGCGGCTCCTCGGTGGCGAACTCGTTGACCCCGACCACGATCCGGGCCTTCGACTCCACCTGCTGCTGGTAACGGTAGGCCGCCTCCTGGATCTCCCGCTGCATGAACTCGATGGCGTGGAGCGCGCCGCCCATCCCCTCGATCTTCTCGATGTAGGCCTCCGCGGCCGCCTCGATCTCGCCGGTGAGCCGCTCCACCAGGTAGGCCCCGCCGAGGGGATCCGCGCTCTCGGCGACCCCGGTCTCGTGGGCCAGGATCTGCTGGGTCCTGAGGGCGACGCGCACGGCCTGCTCCGACGGAAGCGACAACGCCTCGTCCATGGAGTTGGTGTGGAGCGACTGGCAGCCGCCCAGGACGGCGGCCAGGGCCTGGAGGGCCACGCGCACGATGTTGTTCTCGGGCTGCTGCGCCGTCAGCATGGAGCCAGCGGTCTGGGCGTGGAAGCGGAGGGCCCAGGAGCGCGAGTCGCGGGCCCCGAACCGCTCCCGCATGAGCCGGGCCCAGAGGCGGCGGGCGGCGCGGAACTTGGCCACCTCCTCGAGGAGGGGGTTGTGGGCGTTGAAGAAGAAGGAGAGCTGGGGGGCGAAGTCGTCCACGGCGAGGCCGGCCTCCAGCGCGGCCCGGACGTAGGCGATCCCGTTGGCCAGGGTGAAGGCCACCTCCTGGACCGCGGTGGCGCCCGCCTCGCGGATGTGGTAGCCGGAGAT
This sequence comes from Candidatus Rokuibacteriota bacterium, assembly GCA_016188625.1. GTDB lineage: Bacteria > Methylomirabilota > Methylomirabilia > Rokubacteriales > JACPHL01 > JACPHL01. The sequence goes on from JACPHL010000033.1 coordinate 3,276, forward strand.
GGAGATGGTGTTCCAGCGCGGGGCCTCGGTCCGCGCCCACGCGAAGAGGTCGGTGACCAGCCGCAGCGACGGCCCCGGCGGGAAGATGTAGGTCCCGCGCGCGATGTACTCCTTCAGGATGTCGTTCTGGACGGTCCCGGCGAGCCGGCCCGCCGGGATCCCCCGCTCCTCGGCGACCGCCGCGTAGAGGGCCAGGAGGATGGCGGCCGTGGCGTTGATGGTCATGGAGGTCGAGACCCGGTCGAGCGGGATCCCGTCGAAGAGGATGCGCATCTCCTCGAGGCTCGAGACGGCCACCCCGACGCGGCCCACTTCGCCCCGGGCCTCGGGCGCGTCGGCGTCGTACCCCATCTGGGTGGGGAGGTCGAAGGCGACCGAGAGCCCGGTCTGCCCCTGCGCCAGGAGGTAGTGGTAGCGCCGGTTGGTCTCCTCAGCGGTCCCGAAGCCGGCGTACTGGCGCATCGTCCAGAGGCGCCCGCGGTACATCGTCGGCTGGACGCCGCGGGTGAAGGGGTGCTCGCCCGGGAAGCCGAGGTCGCGGAGGTAGTCGAGCCCCGCGGTATCCGCCGGGGTGTAGAGGCGCTGGAGCGGGGTCCCCCACGAGGTCTCGAAGGGGGCTTGGCGCTCGGGGCGGCGCTCGAGGGCCGGGCGGAGGGTCTCCTCCTCCCAGGCCTTGAGGGCCTCCTGGATCCGTCTCAGCTCCGCGTCATCCATGGTCTAAAGGGGGAGGTTGCCGTGCTTCCGGGGCGGGTTCTGGTCCCGCTTCGTCCGGAGGGTCTCCAGGGCCTGGCAGAGCCGCCGCCGGGTCTCCTTCGGCTCGATGACGTCGTCGATGTAGCCGCGCTCGGCCGCGACGTAGGGGTTCGCGAACTTGGCGCGGAACTCGGCGACCCGCTCCTCCCGGAACCCGGCGGGGTCGGACGCCTGCTCCAGCTCCCGGCGGAAGAGGATGTTCACCGCCCCCTCCGGCCCCATGACCGCGATCTCGGCGGTGGGGAAGGCGAGGTTGGCGTCGGCACGGATGTGCTTGGAGGCCATGACGCAGTAGGCGCCGCCGTAGGCCTTCCGGGTGATCACGGTCAGCTTGGGGACCGTGGCCTCGGCGAAGGCGTAGAGGAGCTTCGCCCCGTGCTTGATGATCCCCCCGTACTCCTGGGCGGTCCCGGGGAGGAAGCCAGGGACGTCCTCGAAGGTGACCAGGGGGAGGTTGAAGCAGTCGCAGAAGCGGACGAAG
>JACPHL010000046.1 GCA_016188625.1 Candidatus Rokuibacteriota bacterium
GGAGCCCCGCCCGAGCTAGCTACGGCCACTAGGCGAGCCCGTTGAGCGAGCGGGAATCCCCGGCAGGGCCCCCACCCACTCGAAAGTCGGAAGAACCGAGATTTCTACCGGCCGGCGCGGTCCCGGAGCTGCCGCAGGACGCCCTCCAGCCGCCCCAGCGCGGCTCCGTAGGCCGCCCACTCCCCCCGCCGGAGGTGCTCCCGGGCCAGACCCCACGCCTCCCAGGCCTGGCCCACCAGGGCCCCGAGCTGATCGGGCGACGGGGCGGGGGGTCGCGCCACGCGGGGCACCTCGGGGACGGGCCCCCGGTGGCCGAAGATCCCCTCCAGGGAGCGCTCCAGGGTCTCCTCCATGGCGATCTGGTTGCCGAAGGCGACGATGACCCGCTTGAGCTCGGGGATGGACCCCTTCTCGGCGGCGAGGTAGAGCGGCTCGACGTAGATCAGCGACTCCTCGATGGGGATGGCCAGCAGGTTGCCCCGGATCACCGCGGAGCCGCGCTGGCTCCAGAGCGAGATCTGCTGTGAGATGAAGGCGTCCTGGTCGATCCGGGCCTCGATCTGGCGCGGACCGTAGACCAGCTTCTGTTTCGGGAAGATGAAGGCGACGAGCTTGCCGTAGTGCGGCGGATCCGAGCGGGCGGCGAGCCAGGCGATCATGTTGTCGCGCCGGCTCGGGGTGAAGGGGATCAGGAGGATGAACTCGGCCCTGGGCTCGTCGGGGAGCCGCATGATGGTGTAGTAGGGCTCCATCTCCCGCTCCCCACCCCCCTCGGCCTTGCGCGGGATCGCCCAGAGGTCCTCCTTGTTGTAGAAGACCTGGGGGTCCTCCATGTGGTAGGTGGCGTACATCCGCGCCTGGATCGCGAAGAGGTCCTGGGGGTAGCGGAGGTGGGCGGCGACGTCCGGCGGCAGCTCGGCGAGGGGCCGGAACAGGCGGGGGAAGGCCCGGCGATAGGCCTGGATGAGCGGGTCCGTGGGGTCGGCGAGGTAGAGGCTGACGGAGCCGTGATAGGCGTCCACCACGGCCTTCACGGAGTTGCGGAGGTAGTTCCCCCACCCGCGGAGCGGCTCGGAGTAGGGGTAGCGGTCGGTGACGGTGTAGGCGTCGATGATCCAGACGAGCCGGCCGTCCCCGGTGATGACCAGGTAGGGGTCGCGGTCGAAGCGGAGGAAGGGCGCGAGCTTCCGGACGCGCTCCTCGATCCGGCGGTGGTACATGATGCGGCTCTCGGGCAGGAGGTCCCGGTTGAAGAGGATGTCCTTGGAGGCGAAGCGCACCGCGAAGAGGAGGCGCCGGAGGAGGGTCCCGACGCGGACCCCGCCGTCCCCCCGGTAGGTCGAGTAGACGTTCTTGTCCCCCGACGGGTAGTCGAGCTCGAGGGCCCGCGTCCGGACCAGGACGTAGCGGTTCCCGAGCTCGCCGTAGTAGATCTCCGGTCGGGAGACCCGGAGGGCCTCGACGCTGGAGAGCGGGGGGATGTCCTTGGCGAAGAACTCCGGGAGCCCCTCCGGGCTCACGCGGTTGACCGGCCCCACCACGACCCCGTACCCGTGGGTGTAGGTGAGGTGCTCGTTGACCCAGGAGACGCCGCCCTGCGCCTGCTCGGGGATGTGGCGGTTGGAGAGCTCCCGGGCCGAGAGCATCAACTGACGGTACTCCCCGTCCAGGGCGTAGCGGTCGTTGTCCACGTCCACGAACTTGTAGTAGGTCCGGATCTCCTGGAGCTGGGCGTAGGTGGCCAGGAGGGGCCGGTGGTCCCAGAGGCGGATGTTCCTGATGGTCGCCTCATTCCGGGCGAGGTCCTCGGCCCTCAGGGTCTCCTTGGCGGGGAAGTCCCGCTCCTCGATCCGGTGGAGGGCGTAGGCCTGCCGGGTGAACCGGATGGCGTGGGCGATGTACTCCCGCTCCGCGGCCAGCTCGTTGGGGACGACGCGGAAGCGCTGGACCAGGGAGGGGTACACCCCGAGTCCCCCGATCCAGGCCACGGCGAGGACGACGAGGGTGGCCAGCAGGGGCCGCCACCCGCGCCGGACGATCTGGATCAGGCAGAACACGGCCGCGAGGCCGGCCAGGACGGTCAGGAGCCGGAGGGCGGGGAGCGAGGCGTGGACGTCCGCGTAGGCGGCGCCGAAGACGACGCCGCGGGGGGAGAAGAGCAGGTCGTAGGTGGCGAGGTGGAAGTCCAGGGCCTTCCAGCCGAGGAGGAGGGCGAGCAGGACCAGGAGGTGCGTCCGGGCCCTGGCGGTGGTGAGCGGCCCCCGGGCGGTGAGGACCAGGACCCGCTGGAAGAAGTAGAGGAGGACCGTCAGGAGGAGCGCGAGGGCCGTGAGCAGGAGCCCCCCCTCGACGAGGAGCCGCCAGAAGGGGAGGCGGAAGACGTAGAACCCCACGTCCCGCCCGAACCCGAGCCACCCGGGGAAGGGATCCGTGACCCCGAAGGGCCCGGCGTTGGCGAACCGGAGGTAGCCCTCCCACTCGGCGCTCGCGCGGATGCCGACGGCCACGGCGATCAGGGCCAGGATCGGGGTCAGCACCCGCCGGAGGAACGGCTCGAGGACCAGCCGGCTCGGCAGGCCCAGGGGCTCCTCGAGCTCCCAGAAGACGTCCGGGGGGCGCGCCCGGGCGGCGAGTCGGAGGTTCACGTGGAGGAAAAGGAAGCCCCCCAGGCCCGCGAGGAGGAAGAGCGTCCCGCGCAGGGAGAGGATGCGCAGGAAGACCTCCGGGTGGCCGATCTCCTGGAACCAGAGCCAGTCGGTGTAGAAGGGGACGAACTCGAGGCCGACGAGCACGAGGAGGCCGACGCCGACGAGGAGCGGCAGCCGGAGGCGACGGGGCATGACGGCCTTCACACGATCCGCTCGATCTCGTACTCGAGCCGGCGCCGCATCATCCAGCGGACCGCGAGGAGATCGGCCAGGCCCGCCCAGAGGCGGTTCCCGATGGAGTACTTGGACCGGCCGGCGCGGCGGGGGCGATGGTTGACCGGGACCTCCACCACCCGGAACCCCTCGAGCTTGAGCAGGGTCGGGAGGAACCGGTGCATCCCCCGGTAGAGCTTGAGCCGGGCGAGGCACTCCCGCCGGTAGGCCTTGAGGGTGCAGCCGGTGTCGTGGATCGACTCGGCGGTCAGGCGGTTGCGGACGGCGTTGGCGATGCGGGAGGAGACGCGCTTGACCCACGAATCCTGGCGGCGCACCCGCCAGCCGCAGGCGGCGTCGTAGGGGCCGAGCTGGGCCAGGAGGCGCGGGATGTCCCGGGGGTCGTTCTGGAGGTCCGCGTCCATCGTCACCACGACCTCCCCCAGGGCGGCCTTGAACCCGGCGTCCAGGGCCGCGGTCTGCCCCGCGTTGCGCCGGAAGCGGATCAGGCGGAGCCGCGGGTCGGCCGCGGCGAGCCCGGTCAGCACCTCGAAGGTCCGGTCGGTGCTCCCGTCGTCCACCACGATGACCTCGAAGGGGCGCCCCAGGCCCTCCAGGACCGGCACCAGCTCCCGGTGGCAGGCCTCCAGGTTGGCCTCCTCGTTGAAGGCCGGGATGACCACCGACAGCCACGGCGGGGTCCGCGTCACGCCCCCTCCCTCAGTAGCTCAGGCCGGTCTTCGGCGGCTCCATCCCGAGAAAGCCGAAGCAGCGGAAGATGGAGAAGGTCCGGACGACCCGCTCCCCGCGTCGGATCTCGAGGAGGACAGGGGGGTCCACCCGCTCGAAGGCCCGCGCGATCTCCGGATCGACCTCCCGCGCCCCCTCCCTGACGTAGATCGCGTCCCAGCCGACGAGACGGTCCCAGCCCCCCCAGAGGTCGTACTGGTTGAGCCGCCGGCCCAGGTTCACATTATACGTGCCCGGACGGCCGGCCACATAGAAGGCCAGCTCGCTGGCGATCTGATAGCGATTGGAGAAGAGGAAGACGCGCTCCGGCGCCGGCATCGCCCCCCGGAGACCCGTGACGGCCCGCCCCAGCTCCTCCCACCCCTTCAGGCGCGCGGTGGGGTCCAGGTCCGGCGGGAGGGCCAGGCCGAGGACGGCCAGGGCCTCGGTCTGGTGGGCGATCCCCGTGAGCGCCAGGGCCAGCACGGCGGCGACCACGAGGTAGGCGACGAGTCCGCGCCGGCGGCCTGCCCCGAGACGGGGCAGGACCTCCCGGATGCCGCCGGCCGTGATCAGGGCCAGGGGCAGGTAGGCCGCGGCCGGCCAGTTGGCCTGCACCTTCGTCCGGAGGGCGAGGAGCAGGTAGAAGCCGAGGAGCGGGAGCGCGAAGGCCATGAGGAACCGATAGGGCTCGCGACGCCGGAGGAGCCCCTCCCGCCAGCCGAAGAAGACCCCCCACGCCAGGGCGAGGCCGATCAGGGGGGAGAGGACGCCGAGCTGGCCCCCGACGAACTCGCCGAGGTAGACCAGGGTGAGGCCGCTCCCCTCCCCCTGGCCGGCGACGTGCCGGGCGCTCACCCAGCCGTAGCGCGCGTTCCACACCAGGACCTGGGCGAACAGGCCGAGACCGATCCCCAGGGCGACATACGGCCCCGGGCGCCGGAGCCAGGGGCGGTGCTCGGGGGCGAGGAGCCAGTAGAGGGCGAGGGAGGGGAGCAGGAAGAGCATCGTGTACTTCGCGAGGAGCCCGAGCCCGAAGGCGATGCCGGCCAGGGGCCAGGCCCAAGCCGCGCCGCGGAGGGCGCGGCCGAGCAGGATCATGGCGAGGAGCCAGAAGAGGAAGAACGGCGGGTCGATGGTCATGAGGATCCCGCCGGCGGCGAACAGGGGGGTGAGCTGGAGGGCGACGACCGCGGCCAGGGCGACCCGCTCGTCACCGAGGCACTCCCGCGCGAAGGCGTACAGGCAGAGCGCCCCGGCGAGGCCGATGAGGATGGCCCCGAGGCGGATGGAGAGCTCGGAGGTCCCGAAGGCCCAGGTCAGGAGGTGGATGAGGTAGGCGACCATGGGGCCCTTGGAGTAGTAGGAGAGGTCCAGCCGCCGCGACCACTCCCAGTAGTGGGCCTCGTCGGGCGCCAGGTCCAGCGGCCCGGCGGCGACGTATGCCAGGCGGAGGCCGGTGACGATGAGGAGGAAGGCCGCCAGGAGTCCGCGGGGGCCGACCCGGCTCACGGCGCGACGTAGATGGGGTTGGAGAAGATCCACGGGAAGGCCCGGGACCCGGTCAGGGGGAAGAGGGTCCGCTCGAGGTCCACCTCGACCCGGAAGACCCCCGGCATCCTCACCCGGTGGCGGAGCCGCGGGGTGTCCCGCTCCTCGCGCACCACCACCCCGTCGCGCAGGAGGCGGACGACGGTCCGGGGGTACGGCGGGATCGTCACCTCAAGCTCGAGGTCCGCGGTGAGCCCGAGGCGAGCGCCCACCTCGTGCACCTCCTCGCCGACCCGGGCCCGGAACCGAAAGCCGCTGGCCGGGGCCAGCCCGTCGAAGGCGTTGAAGAACCGCCCCGCGCGGAGGGCCTGGTAGACCTGCCGCCGGGCGACCCCGGGATCCGGGTCCAGCGGCTCGGGGAGGAGGAAGCGGAGGCGGCCGAGCCGGAAGGCGGTCTCGTGGGACGGGAAGTGGACGCCCGTCTCCTCGGTCAGGGCGATCCCGCCGTGGGCGTCGAGCCCGAGAGCCCCGACGGCGGGGCGCCTGGCGGCCATCAGGTCCCAGCGGGCGAGGGTCTGGCGCGGCCAGTGGAGCAGGGAGAGCACCGCCATGGTGGGGTTCGCGGGGTACGCCAGGAAGGCCCGGAGCTGGCGGGGCGGCGGCGCCGTCACCACCTGATCGAAGACGTCCACCACCTCGAGCCCGTCGAGCCCCGGCATCTCCCAGTCCCTCCATCGGAGCTTGGGGTGATGGGGGTGGGCCACCAGGACGATCCCGCCCAGGTCCTGGTACTCGGCGACGAGCCGGCGGAGGTCGTGCCCCCTCACCCGGACCGTGGCGTCGGCCGGGAGGTCGAAGACCAGGAGGTACCCGGACCCGGTGCTCAGCTCGGCACCGACCAGGACGAGGACATCGCCGTGCCACCCCTCCTTGCCCTCGGCCAGGGGGGCCAGGGTGTTGTGATCGGTCAGGAGGACCACCCGGACCCCTGCCCGGCGCGCGGCCTCCGCGATCTCTTCGATGCTCCCCCGGCCGTCGTGGGAGTACGCCGAGTGGACGTGGAGGACCGCGGCGACCTCGTGATCGACGGATTCGGGCGGCCAATCCGCCGGCGGTGGCAGCGGGGCGAGGAGGGCGACCGCCAGGAAGCCGGCGGTCAGGAGGGCGAGGGGGGAGGCGACGCCGAGGATCAGGGCCCGCCGGGCCACAGTGACTCGGACAGGCCCCCTAGGTCCCGTGGGTCCAGGAGGCGAGGTAGTCCTGCTGCTCCGGGGTCAGCTCGTCCACCTGGACGCCCATCGCCTGGAGCTTCAGCCGGGCGATGGCCCGATCGATCTCGGCCGGCACGGGGTAGACCCGTCGCTCGAGCCCCTTCCCCTCCCGGACCAGGTACTCCACGGAGAGCGCCTGGTTGGCGAAGCTCATGTCCATCACCGCCGCGGGGTGCCCTTCGGCGGCGACCAGGTTGATCAGGCGCCCCTCGCCCAGGACGTAGATCCGCCGGCCGTCGGCCAGGATGTACTCCTCGACGAGGGGCCGGACCGTGCGCCGGGTCCGGGCGAGGGCCGCGAGGGCCTCGAGGTCGATCTCCACGTTGAAGTGCCCGGAGTTGGCGACGATGGCGCCGTCCCGCATCCTGAGGAAGTGCTCCCGGCGGAGGACGTGGAGGTTGCCGGTGACCGTCACGAAGATCTCGCCCTCGACGGCGGCCTCGAGGAGGGGGAGGACCCGGTAGCCGTCCATCACCGCCTCGAGGGCCCTCAGGGGATCGGTCTCGGCCACGATGACGTGCGCCCCCATCCCCCGGGCCCGGGCGGCGAGGCCGCGGCCGCACATCCCGTACCCGGCGATCACGAAGGGCTTGCCCGCCAGGAGGACGTTGGTACTCCTGAGGATGCCGTCGATGGTGGACTGCCCGGTCCCGTAGCGGTTGTCGAAGAGGTGCTTGGTCTGGGCGTCGTTGACCGCGACGATCGGGTAGCCGAGCACCCCCTGGCGCTCCATGGCCCTGAGCCGGATCACCCCCGTGGTGGTCTCTTCGGTTCCCCCCAGGACCCCGGCGAGCCGGTCCCGGCCAGCCCCGTGGAGGGTGGAGACGAGATCGGCCCCGTCGTCCATGGTGATCTGGGGGGCCGTGGCGAGGACGGCCTGGATGTGTCGGTAGTACCGCTCGGTCTCTTCGCCCTTCTGCGCGAAGACGGGAAGGCCGTGCTCCTTGACCAGGGCCGCGGCGACGTCGTCCTGGGTGGAGAGGGGGTTACTGGCGCAGAGGGCGATCCGGGCCCCGCCGGCCTGGAGGGCGAGCATCAGGACCGCGGTCTCGGTGGTCACGTGCAGGCAGGCCCCGATCCGGAACCCCTCCAGGGGCCGCTCCTTGGCGAAGCGCTCCCGGATGGAGCGGAGGACCGGCATGAACTGCTCGGCCCACTCGATCCGGGCCTGGCCCGCCGCGGCCAGCCCGAGGTCCCTGACGTCGTGCTCGACCATCCCTAGCAGACTCGGAGGGGGGTTCCGCCCCCCTCGGACGGCCCCGCGGGAGGCGGCGGCCCCTCGCTCCACACGCTCCGCGGCGCACCCGTCAGTGGCTCGCCGGGCGGGGCCCCTCCTCCTTCGTTCTGAGCCCGTCCTCCGGCTTCCCCACCCGGCTCGCTCACGACGGGGACCCGCGCCGCTCCGCTTGACACATTCTTAGAGGCCGGCGTCTTCGCGCAGGTCGGCCACCCGGTCGGTCCGCTCCCAGGTGAACTCGGGCTCCTCGCGCCCGAAGTGGCCGTAGGCCGCGGTCTGCTTGAAGATGGGCCGGCGCAGGTTCAGGTACTTGATGATCCCGGCCGGGGTGAGATCGAAATGGCGCCGGATCATCGCCTCGAGCTCGGCGTTGGGGAGCTTGCCGGTCCCGAAGGTCTCCAGCATGACCGAGATGGGGTCGGCGACCCCGATCACGTAGGCGACCTGCAGCATCGCCCGCTCCGCCAGACCGGCCGCCACGAGGTTCTTGGCGATGTGGCGGACCATGTACGAGGCCGAGCGGTCCACCTTGGTCGGGTCCTTGCCGGAGAAGGCGCCGCCGCCGTGGGGGCAGGCCCCCCCGTAGGTGTCCACGATGATCTTCCGCCCGGTGAGGCCGGTGTCCGCTTGCGGCCCGCCCGTCACGAAGCGGCCGGTCGGGTTGATGAAGTAGGTCACCGTCGTGGGGTCCAGCAGCTCGGGCGGGATGGAGGGGAGGATGACGTGGTCGATCACCTCGTCCCGGACCTGGGACAGGCTGACGTCGGGGGAGTGCTGGCAGGCGATCACGACCTTCTCGACCCGCCGCGGCCTGCCGTCCACGTAGCGGATGGTGACCTGGGACTTCCCGTCGGGGCGGAGATACGGGAGGATCCCCTCCTTGCGGACCTGGGAGAGCCGCCGGACGAGCCGGTGGGCCAGGGAGATGGGCAGCGGCATCAGCTCGGGGGTCTCGGTGCAGGCGTACCCGAACATGAGCCCCTGATCCCCGGCCCCGAGGGAGTTCACCCCCATGGCGATGTCGGGGGACTGCTCGTCGATGGAGACGATGACCCCGCAGGTCTCGTAGTCGAAGCCGAACTTGGCCCGTGTGTAGCCGACGCCGCGGATGGTCTCCCGGGCGATCCGCGGGATGTCCACGTAGCAGGAGGTCGTGATCTCCCCGGCGACCACGACCAGGCCGGTGGTCAGGAGGACCTCGCAGGCGACCCGCCCCGGGGGGTCCTGCTCCATGATCGCATCCAGCACGGCATCCGAGATCTGGTCAGCGATCTTGTCCGGGTGGCCTTCGGTCACCGACTCCGAGGTGAACAGGTACCCTTGTTGCGCCATCCTGGGCTCCTCCCTTCGGCCGTCTCGATCAGTGGCTCGCGTCAGTGTAACACAGGGGGCAGCGGGGCCTCAAACCCTTTCCTCGAGCTGGCGCTTGAGGGCCTCGATGGTCTCGACCGGCCAGGGATCCACCCCCCGGAGGGCCGCCAGGTAGAGGCTCACCCAGTCCCCCGTCGCGACGAGGGAGAGCAGCCGCGCCAGCCGGCCCCTGCCCCGGGACCAGACCTCCCGGCTCTCGGCCGCGCGGTCCACGATCGCGCGGGTGAGGGCGATCCGCCTGGCGACCCGGGGGTGATCGCCGGCATCGCGGAGGAAGACCGCGGCGCAGCGCCCCGCCAGCGGGTCCCCCGCCCACCCGGTCAGCTCGTTGTGGCCGAGCTCGGGGAGGACGCCCGCCACCGCCAGGACCTTGGCGTTCTCCTCGAGCTGGGTCTTCCACCGGTAGGCGCACGGCCCCGAGAGCCCGTCGGTCCCGTACACCACCGGGAGCCGGTCGTGGAGCCAGCGGGCGAGCGCCTTGGCCGGGTTCTCGGCCTCGGGGCGACCGGGGCCCAGCTCATCGCCGAGGGCGCCGAGGAGCTCGGCCGCCTCGGCCAGCTCGCCCGGCTCGAGGAGCGCCAGGCCGACCCGCTCCAGGACGCGGAGAAGGGGGAGGAACAAGTAGGCGAGGGCCGCGCGAGGCGGGAAGCCGGCGGGGAGCTCGATGAGCGGGAGACCGCGGCCCCGCGCCCGTCGCCCCAGCTCGCCGCCGCCGGTGAGGACCAGGGGGGCGGCCCCGCGCGCGAGGGCGGCCTCGAAGGCGCTCAAGGTCTCCTCGGTGTCGCCCGAGTAGCTCACGGCCACGACGAGCGCCTCGGGGCCGATCCAGGCCGGCAGGGCGTAGCCGCGCACGACCTCGACCGGGACAGGGAGGCGGTCGCGCGCCAGGGCCCGCAGGAGGTCCCCGCCGATCGCCGAGCCTCCCATCCCGAGGACGGCGACCTGCCGGATCGGGCCGGGGGGGAGCGGGGCGGCCTCGGCGAGGCCCCAGGCCTCGATCAGCTGCTCGGGGAGGCGGCGGAGGAGCTGCCAGAACCCCCGAGGGTCGTGACGGGTGAGGAGGTCCGGGGCGTCCAGCGCCACCTATTCCCGATCCACGTCCCGGTGGACCACCGTGGGGGGGAGGCCCTGGGCCTCGAGGAAGGAGCGGAGCTCTTCCACCAGGGCGACGGAGCGATGCCGCCCCCCGGTGCAGCCGACGGCGACCGTGAGGTACGCCTTCCCCTCCTTCTGGTAGCGGGGCAGCAGGTAGCCGAGCAGGTCCCGAACCCGTCGGAGGAACTCCCCCCCCTCGGGGTGGCCGAAGATGAACTCCCGGACCGCCAGGTCACGGCCGTCCGACGCCTTGAGGGGCTCGACGAAGAAGGGGTTCGGGAGGAAGCGGCAGTCGAGGACCAGATCGGCGTCGTAGGGGAGGCCGTACTTGTAGCCGAAGCTGACCAGGGTGACCCCGAGGCTGGCGCGGGACCCCGGGGACCCGTACCACTCGACCAGCGCCTCCTTGAGCTGGTGGACCGTGATGTGCGAGGTGTCGATGACCCGATCCGCGATCTCCCGGAGATGGGCGAGCCGCTCCCGCTCCATCCGGATCCCGTCCAGGACCGTCCCCGACCCGGCCAGCGGGTGCCGGCGCCGGGTCTCGTGGTAGCGACGGATCAGGGCCTCCTCGGTGGCCTCCAGGAACAGGACCTCGGTGGGATGGCCGCGGGCGCGGAGCTCCCCCAGGGTCTCGATGAGGTGGTCCAGGTACTCGCCCTCCCGGATGTCGATCCCCAGGGCGATGCGGCGGATGGTCCGGGTGGACTGGGTGCAGAGCTCGGCGAAGGTCGGGATCAGCATGGTGGGGAGGTTGTCCACGCAGAAGTACCCCATGTCCTCGAAGCACTTGATGGCGTAACTCTTCCCCGCCCCGCTGAGGCCGGTGATGATGATGAAGCGGATCTCGTCCTTCACGGGCCTCACCCGGACGGCTCGATCAGCTGAAGCCGCCCGTCCGCCAGCCGGCGGAGGACGTTGACGGTGCGGGTCGTGGCGTCGGTGAAGACCAGGAGCGAGTCGGTCCGCAGCCGGATCTGGTCGATCGCCTCCTCCAGGGACATGGGCTTCGCGGCGGAGCGTCGGACGATCAGCTCGGGGGCCCCGCCCGTACCGGGGCCCTCGGCGAGCTCCGCGGTCGCGAGGGGGCCCCCGGGCTCCTTGGGGGAGCCCCGGGATTTCCGGCGGTGGATCCGATCCTTCCGTCGCCTGACCTGCCGTTCGAGCTTGTCCAGGGCCAGGTCCATGGCCGTGCGGAAGTCGGTCGCCTCCTCCACCACCCGGAGGGTGCTCCGCTTGGCCTGGAGGGTGACCTCGGCAAGGTGGCGGTGCTTCTCCTGGTTGAGCACCACGCGGGCCTCCACGATCTTGGGGAGGAAGCGCGCGACCTTGTTGAGCTTGGTCTCGACCCGGCGCCGGAGGGGCGCGGGGACATCGACACCCCGACCGCTGACGTGAATGTCCATGCGTCGACCTCCCCTAGCCGCGTCTTCGCGCGACCACGCGACGCTGATGGGAGGGAAGGATCCCGAGCTCCTCCCGGTACTTGGCCACGGTCCGGCGGGCGATGGTGAGGTCCCGCTCCCGGAGGGCCCGGGTGATCTCCTGGTCGCTGAGGGCCCGGGCCGGCTCCTCCTGGGCGATGAGCCCGGCGATGAGCTGCTTGACGCTGAGGGAGGAGACGACCTCCCCCCGCCCGGTGCTGATCCCGCTGTGGAAGAAGTGCTTCAGCTCGAAGAGGCCCTGCGGGGTCTCGACGTACTTGTTGGTGGTGACCCGGCTGACGGTGGACTCGTGCATCCCGATGTCCTCGGCGACGTCCCGGAGGGTCAGGGGGCGCATGTGCGCGACCCCGCGATCCAGGAACTCCCGCTGGAACCGCACGATGGACTCCGTGACCCGGTAGAGGGTGCGCTGGCGCTGGTGGATGCTCTTGATCAGCCAGAGCGCGGAGCGAAGCTTGGACTCGATGTAGGCCCGGGCCTCGTCCCCCGCCCCGTGGAGGAGCACGCTGCGATAGTAGGCGTTGATCCTGAGCCGGGGGAGCCCCTCGTCGTTGAGGATGATCGCGTAGCCGTCCCCGCTCTTCACCACGGAGACGTCCGGGACGATGTAGCGGGTGTCCGCGGCAGAGAAGCTCCGGCCGGGCTTGGGCTCGAGCCGGGCGATCTCGTCCACCGCCTCCATCACCCGCTCGAGGTCCATCTTGAGGGCCCGCGCGATCTCGGGGTAGCGGCACCGCTCCAGGTCGGCGAAGTGCTGCTCCACGATGTCGAGGGCGAGGGGGTCGGGCTCGGGCTGGGCCCGGAGCTGGATGAGGAGGCACTCCCGGAGGTCCCGGGCCCCGACGCCCGGCGGGTCGAGGGTCTGGACGAGGCCGAGGACCTCCTCCACCCGGCCCGGGGTGGCCCCCGTGGCCTCCGCGATCTCCTCCACGGTCGCCCGGAGGTAGCCGTCGTCGTCGAGGTTGCCGATGATCGCCTCCCCGATGAGCAGGGCCTCCGGGCCCTGAGCGGCCAGTTGGAGCTGCTGGTGAAGGTGATCCGCCAGGGTGACCGGAGTCTTCACGAAGTTCTCGAAGGAGGGCTCCTCCCGCTCCTCCTGCTGGACCAGGGTGGTCTCATCTGGGGCGTGGTCGAAGAGGAACTGGGCGAGGTCGAAGGGGAGGTCGGCGGCCGGGTTGCCGTCGAGGACGGGCGCCGTCGCCTCACCCTCGGCGCCCTCCTGACCGGCGAGGTGCGACGGCTCGGGACCGGCGGCCGGGGGCTCCGCCTCGTCCGAGGCCTCCTCGAGGAGGGGGTTCTCGGTCAGCTCCCGCTGGAGCAGTTCCTGAAGCTCGATGGTGGAGAGCTGGAGGAGCTGGATCGCCTGCTGGAGCAGCGGCGTCATGACCAGCCGCTGGCTCTGCCGGAGCGTGAGGCGGGTCTCCATCACCATCTCGTCGCCCCGCCCGGCTAGAGCGAGAACCTCTCCCCCAGGTAGATCTCCCGGGCCCGCTCGTTGGTCGCGAGCTCCTTGGAGGTCCCCGAGACCAGGATCTGCCCGTCGTAGAGGATGTAGGCGCGGTCGGTGATCTGGAGGGTCTCCCGGACGTTGTGGTCCGTGATGAGGACCCCGATCCCCTTCTCCCTGAGCCGGGAGATGATCCCCTGGATCTCCCCGATGGCGATGGGGTCGATCCCCGTGAAGGGCTCGTCCAGCAGGAGGTAGTTGGGGGAGGTGATGAGGGCCCGGGTGATCTCCAGGCGCCGGCGCTCGCCCCCGGAGAGGGTGTAGGCCTTCTGCTTGGCCAGGCCCTCCAGCCCCAGCTCCCGCAGGAGGGCCCCGAGCCGCTCCCTCCGCTCCCGGGGGGTCAGGTCCAGGGTCTCGAGGATCGCGAGGAGGTTCTCGTCCACCGCGAGCTTGCGGAAGACCGAGGACTCCTGGGGGAGATAGCCGATCCCCTTGCGGGAGCGCTGGTACATGGGGAAGGCCGTGATCTCCTCCCCGTCCAGGAGGATCCGGCCGCGATCCGGCGTCAGGAGGCCGACGACCATGTGGAAGGTCGTGGTCTTGCCGGCCCCGTTGGGGCCGAGGAGACCGACCACCTCCCCCTGGTTGATCACCAGGTTAACGCTGTCCACCACCTTCCGCCCCCGGAAGCTCTTCGAGAGCCCCCGGGCCTCGAGCCCGGCCATGGACGGGCTAGAGAACTCGGAGGGGGGCTCCGCCCCCCTTCCGACGGCCCCCGGCGAAGCCGGCCGGTCGCCCTTCGGCGACCGGCTTCGGGGCCTGCCGGGGGGCAGACTCCCCAAAAGTTTTGTTCGGGCACATCCCGGGCTAGCAGGGGGCAGGGCGCTTGGCCTCTCGCCTGGATGCCTCCTTGGGCGTGCCCTCGTCCTCGCGCTTGGGGTAGAAGACCGCCTTGACCCGGTCCTGGCTCCCGCCCTCGACGATGCTCCGGTCCTGGGCGAGGAAGAGCGTGATCTCATCGCCGGTCACCACGTTTTCCTCCTGCCAGACCTTGGCGTTGCCGATCAGGAGGATCTTCTGCTCGTCATCGTAGTACTCGGCGCGCCTCGCGGTCCCGATCCGGCAGTCCTCCGTCACGATCTTGACGTTGCCGGTCGAGATCATCCGCGCGACCCGCTCCCCCTTCTCGTCGAGGTAGACCTCCATCCGGTCGGCCGTCTGGGTGGAGTTGTCCTGGCGGGCGACGACCCCTCCGGTGAAGATCACCAGTCCCTCCTTCTGGAAGACCTCCATGCGGTCGGCGTCGATGACGATGGGCGAGGAGCGCTCCCCGGGCCGGCGCGGCGCCTCGGCCCTGGCCTTCCCCTCGGCCTTGGGCTCGGTCTTGGGCCGGGTGGCCGGCGCGGCCTTGCCCGGGGCCCCGGGCTGGCGCGGGGCCTGTCCGGGGACGGGGGGGGCGAGGCCAGCCAGGAGGGCGACGGCCAGGGCCGCGGCGACGAGGAGGCGCGGGCTCATGAGCCGCCCCGCGGGAAGAGGCCGAGCTGGGTGTTTCGCCCGTCCGTGATCACCACCCGCACCTTGGCGCCCAGCAGCGCCCGCTCGGCCGCCATCTCGACCTCGAGGCCCCGACCGGTGATGGTAGTGCCCGCCCGGCGGATCGTCACCGCCCCGTCGGTCGAGAGCCGCCGGGCCTCGTTCTCCCAGCGGAGGTCGGGGGCGGTCAGGGAGAGGCCGTCGCTGGAGGTGACGACGACGTTCCCCGTCAGGGTGACGTCGCGGGTCTCGTTGTGGAGGACCCCCTCGTCCCCCTTCACGGTCCAGACCCGGTCCTGGTTGAAGACCGTGACCGTGACCTGACGCAGCAGGGTCTGCTTCTCCTGCTCAAACACCTCCGCCTGGTCGGCGTCCAGCTGCCAGCGCAGGTTCCCCTCCAGGGTCTCATCGATGTGGATCTCCTTGATCCGGTAGTCGGCCTCTTGGGGCGGGGCGGCGACTGGCTCGGGACGGGGGCGGTCCTTGAAGGCGACCATCCCGCCGAGGCCGGCCAGGAGGACAAGGAAGACGATGAGAAAAATCGTAGAAAGCCGTCTCATGGCGGTTTTCCGGCGGTCTCGGCCGTCGGCACCCTCCTTGCATAGCACCGTAGCACAACTGCGGGGGGGGTGTAAAGGATGGCGGTGGGCGGCCTGGCCGCTAGGGCCAAGCGCCCCGGGCGCCCAGGAGGGTCTCGATGGCCTCCCGCACCGCCCCCCGCCCCCCGCCCCGGCGGGTCACCCAGTCCACGGCCCGCCGGACCTCGGGGACCGCGTCCCCGGGCGCGATGGCCAGCCCGACCGTCCGGAGGACGGGGAGGTCAGGGAGGTCGTCCCCCATGTAGGCGACCTCGGCATCCCGGCAGCCGTACCTGTCGCGCAGGGCCCGGTAGGCCTCCAGCTTCTCTCCGACCCCCTGCAGCACCTCGGTGATCCCCAGCTCGGCCATCCGGCGGGCCGTGGCCCGGGAGGCCCGGCTCGTGAGGATCGCCACCGAGAGCCCCGCGGCCCGGGCCCGGACGAGGGCCAGGCCGTCGTGGACGTGGAAGGTCTGGCGCTCCTCGCCGTCGGGGCCGTAGAGGAGACGGCCGTCGGTCAGGACGCCGTCCACGTCCAGGATGAGGAGGCGGATCGCCCGGGCCCGCCGGGCGTCGGGGGCTCCGCGCGCCGCGGGCCGACGGCGCGAGCCCCGCTCAGGCGATCTTCGCCCGGAGGATGTCGTGGAGATGGATGATCCCCTCCGGGCGGCGGGAGGCATCCACGATGAGGAGCTGGGTGATGGCGTAGTGCTCCATCACCTCCAGGGCCTTCGCCGCCAGCTCGCCCTTCCCGATGGTCTTCGGGCCGCGCGTCATCACCTCGCGGGCGGTGCGCTCGAAGAGGCGCGGGTCTCGCTGGAGCGCCCGGCGGAGGTCGCCGTCGGTGACAATCCCCGCCAGGCGGCCCTCCGCGTCCACCACGGCGGTCGAGCCGAGGCGCTTCTCGGTCATCTCCAGCACGACCTCCCGCATGGGGGTCGCCTCGCGCACCACGGGGATCGCCGCCCCCCGGTGCATGAGGTCCTCGACCCGGAGCAGCCGCCGGCCGAGGCTCCCGCCGGGGTGGACGAGGGCGAAGTCGTCCGGCTGGATCCCGCGCCGCTCCAGCAGGGCCACGGCCAGGGCGTCCCCCATCGCCAGGGCGGCGGTGGTGGAGGTGGTGGGGGTGAGGTTCAGGGGGCACGCCTCCTCCCGGACCGAGACGTCCACCACCACGTCCCCGTGCTGGGCCAGCGTGGAGCGGGGGTTCCCGGTCAGGACGAGGAGGGGGACGCCCAGGCGCTTGAGGGCCGGCACCAGGAGGAGCAGCTCGTCGGTCTCCCCGCTGTTGGAGATCGCCAGGACCACGTCGCCCCGGACCACCATCCCGAGGTCGCCGTGGACCCCTTCGGCGGGGTGGAGGAAGAGGGCCGGGGTCCCGGTGGAGGCCAGCGTCGCCGCGATCTTCTTGCCGACGAGCCCCGACTTCCCGATCCCGGTCACGACCACCCGCCCGCGGCAGGCCTCGAGCAGATCGAGGGCGCGTAGGAACCGCTCATCGAGCCGCTCCGTCAGCTCCCGGACCGCCTCCGCCTCCGCCTCGAGGACCCGGCGGGCGACCTTGAGCTCGTCGCCGTGGCTCACCCGCCGGCCCTCCCCAGGGCCGCCTCGATCGCCCGGACCTGCTCCAGGAGGCGCGGCAGCTCCCCGAGGGGGAGCATGGTCGGGCCGTCCGAGGGGGCGCGATCGGGGTCGTCGTGGATCTCCAGGAAGAGGGCGTCGCACCCGAAGGCCACCGCGGCCCGCGCGAGGGCCGCCACGAAGCGCCGCTCGCCGCCGGAGCGGTCCCCCTGCCCGCCCGGGAGCTGTACGGAGTGGGTGGCGTCGAAGACCACCGGGGTCCCCAGCTCCCGCATGATGGCGAGCCCGCGGAAGTCCACCACCAGGTTGTTGTACCCGAAGCTCGCCCCGCGCTCGGTCAGGGTGACCGCCCGGCAGCCGCTCGCCCGGAGCTTCTCGACCACGTTCCCCATATCCCACGGCGCCATGAACTGGCCCTTCTTCACGTTGACCGGACGGCCGGATGCACGTCCGACAGCACGGGGCAGCCGAACTCCTCCCGGACCCGCGCCAGGATCCGGAGGCCCTCGGCGAGGCCCGGGCCGCGGTAGGAGCCGTGGGAGGAGCGGTTGGCCTTGTCGTAGGAGGACTTGTAGATGAAGGGGACCTTCGCCTCGGCGGTGACCCGGACGAGGGCCTCGGCCATCCCGAGGGCGTGGGCCTCGGTCTCGATGGCGCAGGGGCCACCCAGGAGGACCAGGGGGTGGTCGCCCCCGATCCTGACCCCGCCGACCGTCACCTCCCCCGCCGATCCCATCGCGCCTCCTGCCCGCCACGATACGGCGCCACGATTATATGCCAGCGGCCGCCGGCGGCCAACCGCCGGCTCCTAGGCCCGGCCCCGGTGCGCAAGGGCGGCCCGGACGAAGGCTGAGAACAGGGGGTGGGGCGCCCACGGACGCGAGCGGAGCTCGGGGTGGAACTGCCCGGCCACGAACCACGGGTGGTCCGGGAGCTCGATGATCTCCACGAGCTGCTTCTCCGGCCAGACCCCCGAGACGCGGAGCCCGTTCTTCTCCAGGAGGGTCCGGTACTCGTTGTTGACCTCGTAGCGGTGGCGGTGGCGCTCCTGGACGGAGGCCGTCCCGTAGGCCCGGGCCGCCTGGGACCCCTCGGCGAGGGCGATGGGGTAGAGGCCGAGGCGCATGGTCCCCCCGAGGTCGCGCACGGCCCGCTGCTCCGGGAGGAGGTCGATGACCGGGTGCGGCGCCTCCCGGTCGAACTCCGAGGAGTTGGCCTCGGCGAGGCCGCAGACGTTGCGGGCGAACTCGATGACCGCGCACTGCATCCCGAGGCAGATCCCGAGGAACGGCAGGTGGCGCTCCCGGGCGTGCTGGATCGCCTCGATCTTCCCCTGGATCCCGCGGTCCCCGAAGCCGCCCGGGACTAGGACGCCGCTCACGTCGGCGAGGTGGCGGGCCGGGCCGTCCCGCTCCGCCAGCTCGGCGTCCAGCCAGCGGACGTCCACCCGGGCCTCGTTGGCGATCCCCCCGTGGGCCAGGGCCTCGGCCAGGCTCTTGTAGGAGTCCTTGAGGTCCATGTACTTCCCCACCACCGCGATCCGGACCTCCCGGTGGGGGTGCTTGATCTTGTGGACGATCTCCTCCCACCGACTGAGGTCGCTGGGCCGGGGCGGCAGGCCGAGGAGCTTGACGATGATCTCGTCGAGCCCCTCCCGGTGGAAGACCAGGGGGACCTCGTAGATCGTCTCCACGTCCTTGGCCGTGATCACCGCCTCCTCCCCCACGTCGCAGAACAGGGCGATCTTGGACTTGATCCCCTGGGGGAGGAAGCGGTCGGTCCGGCAGAGGACGATGTCGGGCTGGATCCCGATGGCCCGCAGCTCCTTGACCGAGTGCTGGGTGGCCTTGGTCTTCAGCTCCAGGGCGGCCTGGATGAAGGGGACCAGGGTCAGGTGCACGTAGACGACGTGCTCCTTCCCCACGTCCTTCTTGAACTGGCGGATCGCCTCGAGGAAGGGGAGGCCCTCGATGTCGCCGACCGTGCCGCCCACCTCGACGATCACCACGTCCACCCCCTCCGAGACCCGCCGGATCGCGGCCTTGATCTCGTCGGTGATGTGGGGGATGACCTGGACGGTGCGGCCGAGGTAGTCCCCGCGCCGCTCCTTGGTGATCACGGCGTGGTAGATCTTCCCCGTGGTGACGTTGTGGTCCTTCGTCATCCGGGCGGTGGTGAAGCGCTCGTAGTGGCCGAGGTCGAGGTCCGTCTCGCCGCCGTCGTCGGTGACGTAGACCTCCCCGTGCTGGTAGGGGCTCATGGTCCCCGCATCCACGTTGATGTAGGGGTCCATCTTCTGCAGCGTGACCCGGAGACCCCGCGCCTCGAGGAGACAACCGATGGAGGCCGCGGCCAGCCCCTTCCCCAGGGAGGAGACCACGCCCCCGGTCACGAACACGTACTTCGTCGTCACGATTCCCTCCTTCCGTATGTGTTGTCCGTCGCCCCCTGGGCCCCGCGCCCCTCCCGGGCGAGACCCACCGCCTCGCGGGCCCACGCCTCGGCGCCGGCCCGGGTGGTGATCCGCCCCTCGAGCTGGGCCGCCAGGAGGCGGTCCAGGAGCTGGCGGTAGAGCGGCCCGGGGGCCAGGCCCAGGGCCTTGAGATCCTCCCCGGAGAGCAGGGGGCGGAGCCAGCGCCAGCGCGCGAGGTGCTCGGTCAGGTGGCGGCGCGCCGGCCCGCCGCGGGCGAGGACCAGGGCCCAGGCGCCGACGGCCTCCGGGACGGCGCGGAGCTGGAAGTAGGCCTCGCTCGATCCGGCCGCGCGGCCGAGGGCGCGGGCGAGGGACAGGGCCTCGCGGCGGCAGCGCTCGAGGAGCTCGCGCGGCGGCGGGGGGAGGGCCAGGCGCCGCTCCCACGCCTCCACCCCGTCGGGGCGGAGGGGCTCGGTCAGGGCCAGGAGGTAGAGGCAGCGCGCCGTCTCGGGCGAGAGCGGCGCCTGCTCCATCACCGCGGCGGCGGCCTCGAGACGGGCCGCCGTGGCCTGCCGGAATCGGTAGGCCGGGAGGAGGAGTCGGAACGCCCCGAGGCGCCCGAGGCGGGCCAGGATCGCCGCCGGCCGGGCCTCGCGGAGGATCGCCTCGAGCTCGGCCTCGAGCCGCTGCCCCGAGAGGGCCTGGTAGACGGTGAGCCGGGTCGCCCTGCCGAGGAGGTGCCGGGTGCCCGCCGCCAGCCGGAACGACAGCCGGTCGGCGAAGCGGACGGCCCGGAAGATGCGGGTGGGGTCCTCGATGAACGAGAGCGGGTGCAGGACCCGGATCGAGCGGCGGGCGAGATCCCGCCGCCCGCCATGGGGGTCCAGGAGCAGCCCCTTTCCCTCGCCGTCCAGCCTGAGGGCCAGGGCGTTGACGGTGAAGTCGCGCCGGGCCAGGTCCTCCTCGAGCCCCCCGGGCTCGACCTGCGGGAGCGCCCCGGGCAGGAGGTAGCGCTCCCGGCGGGCCGTGGCCACGTCGATCCGGCGCCCGTCGCCCAGCTCCACGGTGGCCGTCAGGAAGCTGGGGTGGAGCGTGACCGAGCCGCCGAGGGTCTGGCCGAGCCGCCGGGCCAGCGCGGCCCCGTCCCCTTCCACCACCACGTCGATGTCCGCCCGCGGGCGGCCGAGGAGGAGGTCGCGGACGAAGCCGCCGACCGCGGCCACGGGCATGCCGGCCTCGGCCCCGAGCCGCCCCACCGCGGCCAGCAGCCGCCGCCCCTCCTCCGGGAGCCGGGCCAGCAGCTCGCCCGCCTCCGCCGGGAGGTGCCGGGGGAGGAGCAGCCCCTCGGCAGCGAGCGCCCCCACCAGGCGGCCGCGTTCCACCGTCGCCACGTGGGCCGCGCCCCGGAGGAGGAGCTGGCGGGCCGTCACCTCCGAGGCCGATGCGGCCACGACCGGCAGATCCCAGGCCAGGTCGAGGAGCGCGGCCTCCGAGAGCCCGAGCTCCACGGCCCGCCGGAGGACCTCGGGCGCCACCCCCCACCAGCGCCGCTCGCGGCGGATCACCAGAAGCCGGAGCCGGCGGCGGCCGGCCAGGCGGGCGGCCTCCGCGACCGGGAGCCCGGGCGGGACCTCCGCCACCGCGCGGTGCATGACCCCCGCCACCCGCGGCTCGACATGGGGATAGGTGGTGCGGCGCAGGGGCATCATCGGGCCCTCGGGTGGAAGCGGAGGTACATCTCCCGCTGGGCTTCGCCCGGGAGGTGCGTGTAGATCTCGGTCGTCGAGATGTCGGCGTGACCGAGCATGGCCTGGACCGAGCGGAGGTCGGCGCCGCCCTCGAGCAGGTGGCTCGCGAAGGAGTGGCGGAGGGCGTGGGGGAAGGCGCGGCGGAGCCCGAGCCGGGCCGTCGCGGCACGGATCATCCGCCAGACGGTCTGGCGCGAGAGCGGCCGCCCCCGGCGGTTGAGGAAGAGCCGGCCCGGGTCCGCGCCGCGGAGGAGGCGCGGCCGCCCCTCCTCGATGTACCGGACGAGCCAGCGGCCGGCCTCCGCCCCCAGCGGGACGAGCCGCTGCCGGCTCCCCTTGCCCGTCGAGACGAGGAAGCCGGCCCGGATGTCGAGATCCCCGGGACGGAGGCCGATCAGCTCGGAGACCCTGAGCCCGCTCCCGTAGAGCAGCTCCAGCATCGCCCGGTCCCTAAGCCCCGCGGCCGTGTCGGTCCGCGGAGACTCCACGAGGCGCTGGGCGTCGTCCCGCGAGAGGGCCCGCGGGAGGCGGCGCGGGCGCCGGGGCGCCTCCAGGAGCTCCGAGGGATCCTGCCGCACCCGTCCCTCGCGGAGGGCGAAGCGGTAGAAGCGGCGGATCGCCGAGAGGTGGCGCCCGAGACTTCGCGCCCCGAGGCCCCGGGTCTGGAGCGTCGAGAGGTGGGCCGCGAGGTCGGCGGGGCGGGCGGTCTCGAGCCGCCGGCGGCGGGAGCCGAGGAAGGCGGCCAGGCGCTCCAGGTCCCGCCGGTAGGCGCTCACGGTATGGGGGGAGGCCCCTCCCTCCACCTGGAGGGCCCGGAGGAACTCGCCCAGCGGCTCCACGGCGCCGTCACCGCTCGCGCGAATCGAGGAGGATGGTCACGGGGCCGTCGTTGGCGATCCGGACCAGCATCCGCTCGCCGAAGAGCCCCTCCTGGACCGACGCGCCGCCCCCCCTGAGCCACCCGGCGACCTGGTGGTAGAGGGGTTGGGCCTCCTCGGGCCGGGCGGCCTGGAGGAAGTCCGGGCGGCGCCCCCGGCGGCAGTCGGCGAGGAGGGTGAACTGGGAGACGAGCAGGACCCCGCCGCCCGTCTCCAGGACGGAGCGGTTCAGTCGGCCGTGCTCGTCGTCGAAGATTCGGAGGTGGAGGATCTTCTCCGCCAGGTACCGCCCGTCTTCGGGGCGATCCCCGGCGGCGACCCCGAGGAGGATGAGCAGCCCCCGGTCGATCCGACCGAGCACCCGATCGTCGGTCTCGACCGCGGCTTCCCTCACCCGTTGAAGGAGGGCGCGCACAACCCAGTATATCAAACCCCGTCGTCCCGCCGCAAGGAGATCGCGCCGCCGCGGGGTCGCCGCAGGAGGTCGAGCAGGAGGGCCATCTCCTCGCCCCGCCACCAGAGGTGGAGGCCGCCGTAGCCGAGCCCGGCGGCGACGATCACCAGGGCCAGCAGCAGGGCCTCGAGGCCTCGCGAGGCGTGCGCAGGCCACACCCACCAGATCGCGACGAGCCCGGCGGCGAGGATCAGGGTGGCCAGCCCCGTCCGGCCGAGGCTCGGCCGCCACGCCGGGTCGCGCAGGGGACCCAGGCGCCGGGAGAGGAGCCAGAGGAGCATCCCGGCGTGGAAGGTCGCCGAGCCCGAGCTGGCCAGGGCGAGCCCGCCGTGGGCCAGGGGCGAGAACAGGGCGAGCCCGACCGCCAGGAGGCTGTTGAGGACCATCGCGGCGATCCCGACCTTCACCGGGGTCCGGGTATCCCCGAGGGCGTAGAAGACCTGGGCGCCGATCTTCACGCCGGCGAAGGCCGAGAGCCCCAGGGCGTAGAACCCCAGGGCCCAGGCGGTGGCGGCGGTGTCCTGCGCGGTGAACTCGCCCCGCTGGAAGAGGACCCGGACGATCGGCTCCCGGAGCACGAGGAGGCCGACCGTGGCCGGCAGGGTGATGAAGCCGCCGAGCCGGAGCGCGAAGGCCAGGGTCCGGCGGAGGGCGGTCGGGTCGCGGCGGGCCGCCTGCTCCGCCATGGTGGGGAGCGCGGCGGTGGCGATGGCGATCCCGAAAACCCCGAGCGGGAACTCGACGACGCGGTCCGCGTAGTAGAGCCAGGAGACCCTCCCCGCGCCGAGGACGGAGGCGATGACGGTGTCCACGAAGATGTTGAGCTGGGTGACCGCGAGGCCGAAGACCGTGGGGACCATGAGGAGCCCGATCCGGCGCAGGGCCGGGTGCCCGGGGGCCAGGGCGGGGACGAAGAGGGCCCCGCGGCGTCGGAGCCAGGGGAGCTGGAGCACGAGCTGCCCGAGCCCGCCGACCAGCACCCCCACGGCCAGCCCCACGATCGGCTCCTCGAAGAGGGGGACGAGCCCGAGGACCGCCCCGATCATCGCCAGGTTCAGCATGACGGGGGCGAGGGCCGGGGCCAGGAAGTGGCGGTGGGCGTTCAGGATCCCCATGGCCAGGGCCGCCAGCCCCACGAAGAAGAGGTAGGGGAACATCAGGCGGGTGAGGCGGACCGCCAGCTCGCCCGTCGCGGGGACGGCGAAGAACCCCGGCGCCATGACCCGGACGATCCAGGGGGCCAGGAGCGTCCCGAGGAGGGTGACCGCGGCCAGGAGGAGGAGCATCCCGCCGGCGACCGCCCGGAGCATGCGGAGGAACTCGCCCCGGGAGCGGGTGGTCAGGTAGTCGGTGAAGACGGGGATGAAGGCCGTCGAGAGCGCCCCCTCGGCGAGGAGGCGGCGGAGGAGGTTCGGGATGCGGAAGGCGACGAAGAAGGCGTCCGTGATCGGCCCGGCCCCGAACGCCTGCGCCACGACCATGTCGCGCGCGAACCCCAGGACGCGGCTCGCCAGGGTCGCCAGGCTCACCACCCCGGCGGCGCGGACGACCCCCTGCTCGGGGCTCGCCAGGGGCGGGCTCAAGAGCTCCTCACCGTTCTCGCGCGGCATGGCGGGTCCCCGGCGCGGGAGAATCCCCTTGACGGCGGGACGCCGCGAGGGTAAGGTGAACCCCGCACCGAGAGGAGGTGAGCCGAGTGGCCAACACGCGATCCGCGCTCAAGCGGATGCGCCAGAACGAGACGCGGCGACTCCGGAACAGCGCGGTCCGGTCGTCGGTGAAGACGGTCGTCAAGACCGTCCGGACCACGCTGGGCGCGGGCTCGGCGACCGAGGCGGAGCAGGCCCTGGCCCGGGCGATCCGGACCCTCGACAAGGCCGTGACCAAGGGCGTGCTCCACAAGAACACCGCGGCCAGGAGGAAGTCCCGGCTGGCCCGGCAGCTCCGCGCCCTCCAGACCGCATCCTCCTCTTCCTGAACTCGGAGGGGGGCTCCCCCGCCTTCGGATGGTCCTGCGGGAGGCGCCGACCCCTCGCTCCGCACGCTCCACGGCGCACCCGCCTATGGCTCGCCGGCCGGGGCCCCTCCTGGTCGTGTTCCGCCCGCGAGCCGGCTTCCCCACCCGGCTCGCTCATGGCGGGGACCCGCGCCGTTCCGCTTAACGCTCCGCTCGGGGCCGACGCCTCCCGCCAGAGGGCGAGTCGCCCTCCGGCGAGCGCCTCCGGCCTGCGGGGGGGGCAGACTCCCCGTAGACCTTACCAGGACAAACACTAGCCCCGACAGAGCCTCGCCACCAGCACGGTCAGGAGCGCGGCGGGGTCGTCCCGGCCACTCTTCAGGCGACGCTCCACCTCCCAGCACTCCGCCAGGGTCTGGCCGAGGCGGGCCTCCGAAAACGCCCCGGCGCGGGCGAGGAGGGCCTCCACCGCCTGCGGGGGCCGGCGGAGCTGCCGGGCGAGCTCCGGGGCGGCTCTCCCCTGCTCGGCCCACCCTTTGGCCTGCCAGAGCTCGCGCACGTGGCGGGTCACCTGCGCCAGCAGCCCGAGCGGCTCCTCCCCTCCTGCGATGAGGGCCTCGAGGAAGCGGAGGGCGGTCCCCGCCTCGCCGCCCTCCAGGGCCCGGGTCAGCTCGAAGAGGCGCCGGACCCGCGTCTCCCCCACCACCGCCCGCACCTCGGCGACGTCGATCCGGGGCTCCCCGGGCCCGGCGTAGAGGCACGCCTTCTCCAGCTCCCCGGCCAGGCGGCTGGGCTCCTCGCCGACGAGGTCGATCAGGAGCTCCGCGGCCTCGCTCGTCAGCTCGACCCCCTGGCCCCTGGCTCGGGCCTGGAGCCAGCCGACGAGGGCGCGGCCGGTCGGGGCGCGGACCTCCACCTGCGCCTCGGCGGGGACGGCCTTCCGGAGGGCGGCGCGGGCGTCCAGTCCCCGCGTGGCGAAGACGACGGCGGCGGAGGGCGGCGGCCAGGCGCCGGCGGTTCCGCGGAGCCGCTCCATCTCGGCCAGGAGGCGCTCCGCCTCCCGGGCCGGCAGGGCGTCGGCCTCCCGGACGATGACGAGCCGCCGGGCCGCGAGGAAGGGGAGCGAGGCGGCGGCCCCGAGGATGGCGTCCGCGGTCGTCGCGTCACCGGCGAGGCTCTCGCGGTCCAGGGCGGCCTGGGCGGGCTCCGGGAAGCAGGCCCGGGTGAGCCGGTCGAGGAGTTCGTCGATCAGGAGCGGCTCTCGGCCGTGGAGGAGGAGGAGGGTCGGGATCTCGCCGCGCTCGAGCGCCTTGAGGAGTCCCCAGTACTCCATCGAGGCGCTTTTGAAACCCTTCGACGGCCAGGCCGATCACCGCCCGCGCGATGTCCACCGCGGCGCGCCGGAGCGCCTGGTCCTCGCGGACCAGGGCCTCGGTCACCTGCCCGGGGACGCGGAAGTCGGCCTTCTCTTCCACCCGCTCCTCCTGCCAGAGGATCGTGTTCTGCCGGAGGTCCCGGAGGGTCAGCTTGAGGGCGATCCGGAGCCGGTATTCGGTGACGTTGGCCGCGCGGTCGAAGGCCAGGGCGTCCACCGCGTAGCCGATGACCTCGCCCTCCAGGAGGGCGTCGGCCTGCTCCGGCCGGACCACCCGCATCCGGCCGCTCGAGACCATGGCGTCGATGAGGGCCTGGGTGATCAGGTCCTCGATCCCGGGCTCCGGGGTCCGGTTGGTCAGGACCGGGATGGCGACCGTCTTGATGTGCGGGGGGAGGGTCGAGCGGAGGGAGTACCCGCACCCGACCAGGAGGACGGCCAGGAGGAGGAGGGCCGCGCGGCGAACGGGACTCACTGGTCCACCTTTGGGGGGAGCGGCGTCGCTCCGCCCCCAAGCCCCCCCACCGCCCGGGGCCGCGGTCGGGTGGCGACAGGGAGAGGCGGGCGGCTCATCCCTGCCCCCGGGTCACGATGTTCACCAGCCGGCCCGGCACGACGACGACCCGCTCGATCGCCCGCGCCCGGAGCCAGGACTGGACCCGCTGGTCCGCCAGGGCCTGGGCCTTGAGGGCCTCCTCGCTGATCCCGGCCTCCACCGTGAGCCGGCTGCGCACGCGGCCGTCCACCTGGACGACGATCAGGAGCTCCCCCCGGGTCATCGCCTCAGGATCGGCCTTGGGCCAGGGGCAGCGGAAGATGCTCCCGGCGTTCCCCAGCCGGCTCCACAGCTCCTCGGTGATGTGGGGGGCGAAGGGGCCGAGGAGCAGGATGACCGCCTCGACCGCCTCGCGGAGGAGGGCGCGCCGCTCCCCCTGCCCGACCCGGTCCAGGGACTCGGTCTCGAAGGCGTGCAGCGCGTTGACCAGCTCCATGGTGGCGCTGATGGCGGTGTTGAAGTGGAAGCGGTCCTCGATGTCGTCGGTGACCCGCTGGATCGTCTCGTGGATCGTCCGGCGGAACCGGCGGCCCTCCTCCGACAGGCCCCCCTCGGGACGCCGGGGCGCGGCCCGGAGCTCCTCGAGGTGGCCGAGGACGAAGCGCCAGACCCGGTTGAGGAACCGGAAGGCGCCCTCGACCCCCCGGTCGTTCCAGTCCAGGTCCTTCTCGGGCGGTGCCGCGAAGAGGGAGAAGAGCCGCGCGGTGTCCGCCCCGTAGGTGGCGATGAGCTCGTCGGGGTCCACCACGTTCCCCCGCGACTTGGACATCTTGGCCCCGTCCTTGATCACCATCCCCTGGGTGAGGAGGTTCTCGAACGGCTCGTCCAGCTCGAAGAGGCCGAGATCGCGGAGGACCTTGGTGTAGAAGCGGGCGTAGAGGAGATGGAGGATGGCGTGCTCGATCCCCCCGATGTACTGGTCCAGTCGTGCAGTCCGGGCTGGTGTAGCGGGCGAAGTACCAGGAGGACTCCACGAAGGTGTCCATGGTGTCGGTCTCGCGCCGCGCGCGGCCGCCGCAGCGGGGACACCTCGCGTGGACGAAGGCCGGCAGGTCGGCCAGGGGGGAGCCGCCCTTGCCCGTGAGCCGGACATCGCGGGGGAGGAGCACCGGGAGGTTCTCGGGGCGCTCCGGCACCGTCCCGCAGCGGTCGCAGTAGACGATGGGGATCGGGGCCCCCCAGTAGCGCTGGCGGCTGATCCCCCAGTCGCGCAGCCGGTAGTTGATGGTCCCCTTCCCCCACCCCCGCTCCTCGGCGTGGGCGGTCACGGCCCGGCGGCCCTCCGGGGCGGGGAGGCCGGAGAAGGGCCCCGAGTTCACCATGGCGCCGGCCTCGGCGTCCACGTAGGCCTCCGGCATGGAGGCGGCGTCCAGGCGCCCCTCGGGGTTCTGGATCACGACCCGGATGGGGAGGCCGTGGGCCTTGGCGAACTCGAAGTCGCGCTGGTCGTGGGCGGGGACCGCCATGATCGCCCCGGTCCCGTACTCGAGGAGGACGAAGTTGGCCACCCAGATCGGGATGGCCTCCTCGGTGAAGGGGTTGACGGCGTAGACCCCGGTGAAGACCCCCTCCTTCGTCGTGTCGAGGGCGGTCCGCCGGAGCTTGTCCTCCCGGACCGTCCGCTCGACGAAGGCCAGGGTCTCCTCCTCCCGCGGCGTTCCCCGGACCAGCTCGCGGACCTGCGGGTGCTCGGGGGCCAGGAGCATGAAGGTCGCCCCGTAGACGGTGTCGGGCCGGGTCGTGAAGATCCGGATCGCGCCGTCCCGCCCCTCCAGGGGGAAGTCCAGCTCCACGCCCTCGCTCCGCCCGATCCAGTTCCGCTGCATGGTCAGGACACGCTCGGGCCAGCCGGTGAGCCGGTCGCACCAGGCGAGGAGCTCCTCGGCGTAGTCGGTGATCTTGAAGTACCACCCCTCGATCTCC
>JACPHL010000293.1 GCA_016188625.1 Candidatus Rokuibacteriota bacterium
CCCGCGGGATCTGCTCCCCCCCCACGACCCGCAGGCGGAAGAGGCCGCGCAGGAGCAGGCTGGCCACCGACTTCAGGAGATGGTAGAGCATGCCCGCTCCACCTCCCGCGCCATCCGCTCGACGACCTCCCCGACGTCCATCCCGGTGGAATCGATATAGCAGGCCTCGGGGATCCGCGCAAGGGGGGCGAGGGTCCGGGTCCGATCGGCCCGATCCCGGCCGAGCAGCTCCTCGCGGACCCGTCCGATCTCGGCCGCCTCGCCGCGCGCCGTGAGCTCCCGGACACGCCGCCGGGCCCGTTCCTCCGGCGCGGCGTCGAGGTAGAACTTCACGTCGGCCTCCGGGAAGACCACGCTCCCCGCGTCCCGCCCCTCCACCACGACGCCGCCCCCGGCGGCCAGCCGCCGCTGGAGGGCCGAGCAGAACTCCCGCACTGCGGGGTCGGCGGCGATCTCGGAGGCGAGGCGGCCGATCTCCGGGGTCCGGATCGCAGCGCTCACGTCCACCCCGTCCACCAGGACGGCCACCTCGTCGCCCCGCGGGACGAGCTCCACCTGCGTGTCGGCGAGGGGTGTGCCCGGGGCGGCGCCCCGGGCGAGCTTCCAGGCCAGGGCGCGGTAGAGGGCCCCGCTGTCGATGTACCGATAGCCGAGCCGCCGGGCCAGACGGCGCGCCACCGTGCTCTTCCCCGCCCCCGCCGGCCCGTCGATGGTGATCACCGGCGCCCGCCTCACAACGCCACCTCGAGGCACCCCTCCCCGACCAGACGCCCGAGGGTGGCGATGAACTCCGGGTAGGACGTCTCGATGCACTCGACCCCCTCCACCACCGTGCGCCCCTCGGCCAGGAGGCCGGCGACGATGAGGGCCATGGCGATCCGGTGGTCGCCCCGGCTGGAGACCGTCGCGCCGCGCAGCCGCCGGCCCCCCCGGATCCGCAGCCCGTCCGGGCGCTCCTCGACGGCGGCCCCGAGCCTGGCGAGCTCGCCGGCCAGGGCCCCGAGCCGGTCGGACTCCTTCACCCGGAGCTCCCCGGCGTCGCGGATCTCGGTCACCCCCTGGGCCGCCGTGGCCGCGACGGCCAGGATGGGGACCTCGTCGATGAGCCGGGGGATGAGGGGCCCGCCGACCTCGACCCCGCGGAGGGCGGCGGTCCGGGCCGTCAGGTCGGCGAGCGGCTCGCCGTCCCCGCCGGTCGGGCCCACGGCGAGCCCGGCCCCCATCGCCTCCAGGACCTCGAGGAGCCCGGTCCGCGTCGGGTTCACCCCCACGCCCTTGACGGTCACGCTCCCCTCGGGGAGCAGGAGGCCGGCGACCAGGAAGAACGCGGCCGAGGAGAGATCGCCCGGGACCTGGACGAGCCGCCCCGCCGGCCAGGCGCCCGGGGTCAGGGTGACCCTGCCGGGGGCGACCTCGAGCGGGACGCCGAAGGCCCGGAGCATCCGCTCGGTGTGGTCGCGGCTCGGGGCCGGCTCCACCACCGTGACCGGGCCCGCGGCCCGGAGGCCGGCGAGGAGGAGCGCGGACTTGACCTGGGCGCTCGCGACCTCAAGGGGGTGGGTGAGCCCGCGCAAGGGGCGGGCGCCGGTGATGGCGAGCGGCAGCCGCCGGCCGCCGGCGCGCCCGACCACCGTCGCCCCCATCCGGGTGAGCGGGCGGACGACCCGCTCCATCGGGCGCCGGCGGAGCGAGTCGTCGCCGGTCAGGACGGCCGTGAACGGCTGGCCGGCCAGGATCCCGAGGAGGAGGCGCGCGGTGGTCCCCGAGTTGCCGCAGTCCAGGACCGTCTCGGGCTCCTGCAGGCCGTCGGGGCCCACGCCCTGGATCAGGTAGTGGCCGGGGCCCTTGCGGACCGCCTCCACCCCCATGGCGGCCAGGGCCCGGAGGGTGCCGAGGCAGTCCTCGCCCTCGAGGAAGCCCTGGACCTCGGTCAGCCCGGTCGCGAGCCCTCCGAGGATCGCCGCGCGGTGGGAGATCGACTTGTCCCCCGGCACGGTGAGGGTCCCGAGGAGGCGGCGGGCCGGCCGGACGAGCGCCCTCATCCGAGCTTCTCCCGGAGCTCCCGCACCCGGGCCAGCTCGGCCTCGAGCGCCGTCCACTCCCCGGCCCGGATCAAGGCCTCCCACCGGGCCAGGAGCGCCCCGAAGGTCTCGAGCGCGGCCAGGAGCGCCTCGCGATTGCCCCGGAAGATGTCGGCCCAGAGGACCTCGTCCGACGCCGCGATGCGGGTGGTGTCCTGGAATCCTCGCGCGGCCAGGGGGAGCGCCTCCCCCGCCGCCCCCACCAGCGCGTAGGCGACCAGGTGGGGGAGGTGGCTGATGGCGGCCACGGCCCGGTCGTGCTCTTCGGCCGACATCAGCCGCACCTGGCTCCCCAGCCCCAGCCAGAGGGCGCTGACGCGCGCCACCGCCTCGGCGGGCGCCGCCGCGGTCGGGGTGAGGATCGTGAGGGAATCCTCGAAGAGGTCGGGGCGCGAGGCGGCAAAGCCCGACTGCTCCGACCCCGCGAGCGGGTGCCCCCCGACGAAGGTCGTCTCCGGACGCGCGGGGCAGGCGCCGGCCGCGGCGACGACCTCGCCCTTCACGCTCCCGGCGTCGGTGAGGACCGCGCCGGGCTCGAGGTGCGGCCAGGCCTCCCGGACGAGGCCCGGGAGGCTCCCCACCGGGGTGGCGAGGAGGACGAGGTCGGCGCCCCGGAGTCCCCGGGCCCGCTCGAGCCGCACGGGGTCGCGGCCGACGCCGACGACCTCGGCGGCGAGCCCCCGGGCCTTCACCCCGCGAGCGACCGAGCCGCCGATGAGGCCGAGGCCGACCACGACCAGGCGGCTGATGCGGCTCATGCCTCCCTCCCCAGCGCCTGCCGGAGGCCGGCGAGGAGCCGGGCGTTCTCCTCGGGGGTGCCGACGGTGATGCGGAGCGCGCCCCCGAGGCCGAAGGCGGCCATGGGGCGGACGATGATCCCCTGCCGCAGGAGTCGCTCGTAGACCGCCGGGGCGTCGGGGACCTCCACCAGCACGAAGTTGGCCCGGGACGGGACCGGGTGGAGGCCGAGCGCCGCGAACGCCCGGCAGAGCGCCTCCCGCTCCCGGATCACCAGCTCCACCGCCCGGCGGGCGTGCTCCTCGTCCTCGAGGGTGGCCAGCGCCGCGACCTGCGCCAGGCTGTTCACGTTGAACGGCTGGCGGAGCCGGTGGAGGAGCCCCACGCAGTCGGGATCGGCCAGGCCGTACCCCACCCGGAGCCCGGCCAGGCTGGCGATCTTCGAGAAGGTCCGGAGGACGACGACCTTTCGCCCCTGGCGGAGGTGGCCCAGGCTGTCGGGGAAGTCGGGGCCCTGGGCGAAGTCCACGTACGCCTCGTCGAAGACGACGATCACCCGCTCCGGGACCTCGGCCATGAACGCCTCGACCTCCCCGGCGGTCACGATGGTGCCGGTCGGGTTGTTGGGGTTGGCGAGGAAGACGAGCTTGGTCCGGGGGGTGATCGCCCGCGCCATGGCGCTGAGGTCGAGGCGGTGGTCCCAGAGCGGGACCGCCACCCGGGTTCCGCCCACCGCCTGGACGATCAGGGGGTAGACCACGAAGGAGGGGTGCGGGAAGACGACCTCCTCCCCCGGCCGGACGAAGGCCCGGGCCAGGAGATCCAGCAGCTCGTTGGAGCCGTTCCCCAGGATGACGGCCTCCGGCGGGACCCCGTGCCGCTTCGCCAGCGCCTGGCGCAGGTAGTAGCCGGAGCCGTCGGGGTAGCGGTTCAGGGTATGGAGGGCGGCCTGCAGCACGTCCAGGACCCGCGGGGACGGGGGCAAGGGGTTCTCGTTGGAGGCGAGCTTGATCGCCCCCCGGATCCCGAGCTCGCGCTCGAGCTCCTCGACCGGCTTCCCCGGCTGGTAGGGGGCGAGGTCGAGGAGCTGCGGGTTGGCAAGGCTCTCCCAGGGGGTCGCCATCGGGGGGCCTACGACGCCGCGGGGTACGCGCCCAGGACCTTGAGGAAGAGGCACCGGCTCCGGAGGACGGTCAGGGCGGCCTGGACCTTGGGGTCGTCGCGGTGCCCCTCGAAGTCCACGAAGAAGACGTACTCCCACGGGCGACGCTTGGTGGGACGCGACTCGATCTTGGTCAGGTTGATGGCGTGCTCGGCGAACGGCTCGAGGATCCGGTAGAGCGCCCCGACCTCGTCCTTGATGGAGAAGAGGACGGAGGTCTTGTCCCGCCCCGAGGGGCCCATGGCCCGCGGCCCGACGACGAGGAAGCGGGTGACGTTGTGGGGGGAGTCCTCGATCCGGCTCCGGAGCACCGGGAGGTCGTAGAGGCGGCCCGCCAACTCGCTGGCGATGACCGCCGCGGTCGGCTCCTCCCGCGCGCGCTCCACCGCGGCGGCGGTGGAGGCGACCTCCACCGTGGGGAGATCGGGGAGCTCGGCGGCGAGCCAGCCGCGGCACTGGGCCAGGGCCTGGGGGTGCGAGTAGATCGCCTTCACGCCCGTCAGGTCGCCGGCCCGGCCCAGCAGGGCGTGGTGGATCTCGAGGAGGATCTCCCCCGAGATGAGGAGGTCCGAGTCGATCAGCCGGTCCAG
>JACPHL010000047.1 GCA_016188625.1 Candidatus Rokuibacteriota bacterium
ACACCGAGAGGCTCGTGGCGGGAGAGGGGAGGGTCAGCCGGATGTCGCGGTCGGTGATGATCCCCACCAGGCGGTCCTGGTCCGTCACCAGGAGGTGGCGGATCCGCCGCTGCTCCATCACGCGCCGGGCGTCGGAGACCGAGGTGTCCGGCGGGACGGTGATCGGTGCCCTGCTCATCCAGTCCTTCACTCGCATGCCAGTCTCCTCCTTGCGCGCGCGGCGCGGGCCGCCGCCAGGCGGCCCAGGCGTCGCGCGAGATACAGGATCTCCTGGACCGCGGTCCAGAGACCGCACTCGTGGGTGTTGACGACCAGCTCCGGGTGGAGCGCCACCTCATAGGGGATATCCACGCCCGGGACGGTCGCCCCGGGCCGCCCCGCCCGGGCGTAGATGTCGCGGGGGGCATGGCCTGGGACCCGCGCTTCCTCGCGCTCGCGGCAGACCTCGAGCGGGCAGAGGAGCTGGACCTCGGCGAAGGCCGGGATGAGGCGGCGGGCGAGATCGCGCCAGGCGCGCCGGGGCCCGGTGGCGTCGATGAGGACGGGCACGCCCGCCTCGGTCAGGAGCTTCGCCATGTAGGCGAGCGCCCGGTAGACGATCTCCCGCTCGGCGTCGCTGTAGGTCGGCTCGGGGGTCACGACCTCACGGATCTCGTCGAGCTCCAGCACCTTCACGGTCACCCCCCTGGCCGCCAGGGCCGTCGCCACCCCGTGCGCCAACGTGGTCTTCCCGCTCCCGGGCAAGCCGGTGATCCAGATCGCCCAGCCCACCGCGTCACCTCCCGCTCCGGGCCCACGGCTTCACTCGACGACCCGGACCTCTCCGGCCACCACCCGGTGCACCCGCCCCAGGGAGTCCGCGACCTGGAGGTGCCCCTCGGCGTCCACGCCCACGACCCGCCCGTCGAGGGAGCCCCCCTCCTCCCGGACCTCGACCCGGCGCCCAGTCAGGATGTCGCGGTCGGCCCAGGCCCGGAGGAGGGCCGCCTCGCCCTGCTCCTCGAAGACCGCGAGCCACCGGTCGAGGGCGTTGAGGTACTCCGCGGCGAACGCGTTCCGGTCGATGGGTCGGCCGAGCGCCTCCCGGAGCGAGGTCGCCCAGCGGCCGGCCTCGCCCAGCGCGCCCAGGAGGGCCTCCCGCTCCACGTTGAGGTTCACCCCCACCCCGAGGATCACGTACTCGACCCGGTCGCCGAGGGTGGCCAGCTCGGCCAGCATCCCCGCCACCTTCTTCCGGTTCACGAGGATGTCGTTCGGCCACTTGATGCCGACCCAGAGACCGAGCCCGCGGATGGCGTCGGTCAGGGCGAGGGAGGCGATGAAGGAGAAGACCTGGGCCGCCCGCGGCGGGATCGCCGGCCGGAACAGGACCGAGGCGTACAGGTTCACGCCCGGGGGGGGAGAACCAGGGCTTCCCCGCCCGCCCCGGCCGGCGGTCTGGCCCTCGGCCACCACGACGGTGCCCTCGGGCGCCCCCGCCCGGGTCAGGTCGCGGAGGGCGGCATTGGTGGAGGGAATCTCCTGGTATAGGGCGATCCGACGCCCCACCGTCTGGGTGGAGAGCCGGTCGCGGATCGCCTCGATGTCGAGCGGATTCTGGATGTGCAGAGTCTCAACCCGCATGGCCACGCTCCTTGAGGCGCTCGGGGCCGATGGTCAGGACCGGGCAGGGCGCCGTCTGAATGACCTCGTGCGCGACCGAGCCAAGCATCCACCGCAGGAGGCCGGACCACCCGTGGGTCCCCATCACGATGAGGTCGGCCGAGCGGGACTGGGCCCGGTGGACGATCTGGTCGCCCACCACCCCGCTCCCGATGTGGATCTGGACCCGCTCCGGCGGCAGCGGCGACCCCCGGAGGAGCCCCTCGGCCTGGGCCCGCCCCGCCTCACGCAGACGCCTGGCCATGGTGGCAAGCATCTCCGCGGAGAGATGCCGGTCGGGAACCGGCGTGAAGACGACGTGAACGAGATCGATCTCCGCCCCGCTCGCTTCCGCCAGGGCGACCGCCCAGGGCCAGGCGGCCCGCGCGGTGGCCGAGAAGTCGGTCGCGTAGCAGATCCGCGTAAGCCTCGAGGGCACCGCCTCCGGGGCCTCGGGCCGGGCCCGGACCGTGAGGACCGGGCACGGGGCGAGCCGCACCACCGCGTCGGCGACGCTCCCGAGGAGCAGCCGGCCGAGCCCGCCCCGCCCCCGGGTCCCCATCACGATGAGGTCGGCGGCCTCGGCGGCCGCCACCGCGAGGATCCGCGGGGCCACCGCTCCCTCCCCGATGTGGACCGCCGTCCGGAGGGTCGGGTCGCCCGCGCCGGCGACCAGCCGCTCGAGCCCCTCGTGGGCCTCCTGGTGGCCCGCCCGCTGCATCTCCTCGTAGAGGTTGGGCGGGAAGTACCCCTCGCCCGGGACCGGGATCGGGGGGACGACGTGGAGGAGCAGGACCTCGGCCTTGAACAGCCGGCCGAGGAGCCGGGCGTACCCCCACGCCGGTGCCGAGGCCGGGGAGAGGTCCGTGGGATGGAGGATCCGCTGGATCGTGGTCATCGCGCCTGGGCCTCCGTCGGCACTAGCCGCCCTGCCCGGGGGCCTGGCCGCCCATCGGGCCGGGGCAGAACTGCCGCATCATCTCCTGATGGCGTGTCATCATCCCCTGCATCCGGCCCATCATCTCCATCATCTGCCCCATCTGCGGGGGCGTCTGACCCGGCCCCATCGGGCCCCGTGGCCCCTGCCCCATCTGGGCGATGGCGGTCCCGGCGATGAGCCCGGCCAGGGTCACGGCCACGGCGATCGTGAGTACCCGTCTCATGGCGTCTTCGCTCTCCTTTTCAGTGGTTCACTCCGCGCGGCCTCCCGGCCGCACCCTTCACCGGTGCAACGAGGGTGCCAGCCGGGAGGGGCGCGGAAGGCGCCAGGAAACGCAGGGTTAGCGTGAGGGTAGAAGGAAGGGCAGGGTTCTCACTGAGGCATCGTCGCCCCAGGTGAGGCGACGACCGCCTCGCGGGCCGTCACTGCTCCACCGGCAAGTCGGCGCGGTTCCCCCACTCCACCCAGGAGCGGTCGTAGCCCACCACGCGGGGATACCCGAGGAGCCTGAGCACGAAGTAGGTGTGGGAGCCCCGGTGGTGGGTCTGGCAGTAGGTGACGACGGTCTTGTCTGGGGCGACCCCTTCGGCCACATAGAGGGCGCGCAGCTCGCCCACCGGCTTGAAGGTCAGGTCCGGTCGGAGGTTCCGCTTCCACTCGATGTTCACCGCGCCCGGGATGTGCCCGCCCCGCCTGGCGCGGACGTCCTTGCCCGCGTACTCGGCGGGCGTGCGCGCGTCCACGAGCGCCAGCGTCGGGTCCCCGAGGCGGTCCCGGACCCACTCCGCGCTCGCGACGCGCTCGGGGTGCACGGTGGGCCGGTAGGTCGCTGGGTTCACGGCTGGGACCTCGGTGGTGAGGGGCAGTCCCGTGCGGCGCCAGGCCTGGATCCCGCCGTCGAGGATCGCCGCCTTCCGGTGCCCGAAGACGTCCAGGGTGAAGAAGAGCCGGGAGGCGTGAAGCCCGCCGGCGTCGTCGTAGATCACCACCAGGGTGTCGGGGCCGATCCCGAGCCCGCTCAGGAGGCGCGCTCCCTCCTCGGCCGTGGGGAGCCGGTATCCGCCCGCCGGCACCGCGATCCGGGCGTCGTTGACGTTGAGGTACGCGGACCCTTGGCCGGGGAGGACGCCGACGTCCCACCTGGGGCAGGAATTCCCCTGGCCTCGTGCGGCAGTCTGCCGCTGCTCTCGAGGAACGTCCGGGCTTTCAAAAGGGTTGGCGTGGGCATCCGACTTGCAGCAACCTGTCTAGGGGGGGCTTACCGCGCCCGACACGACGGCCTCAAGGAGGAAGAGATGAAGGTCAAGGAGATCATGACCATGGATGTCATCACCGTCGGTCCCGGCGCCTCCATCCAGGAGGCGGCGCGCCTGATGGTGGACCACGGCGTCAGCGGGCTCCCTGTGCTGGACGACGACGGGGTGCTGGTGGGCATCATCAGCGAGGGAGACCTGATCCTCCGCCAGAAGCTGCGCGAGCGGATCCCCTGGTGGCACCGGTTCTTCGCCAACGCCGAGCAGCTCGCCCAGGAGTACCGGAAGGCGCACGGAACCACTGTCGGAGAGGTCATGACGCACGCGGTGATCTCGGTCGGCCCCGAGCTCCCGATCGAGTCCGCGGCGCTCGTGCTCGACCAGCACCGGATCCGCCGGATCCCGGTCGTCGCCGACAGCCAGCTCGTGGGGATCGTCAGCCGGGAGGACCTGATCAAGGCCCTGGCCATGGCGCCCTCGAAAGAGCGGATCTCCCGCCCCGACGCCCAGCTGGTCCACGAGATGAAGGATCGGATGGCCCGCGAGGCCTGGGTGTTCGCCCGCGGGGTCGTCATCCAGGCCAAGGACGGGGTCCTCGCGCTCTGGGGGCTCGTGGCGAGCGAGGCGGAGAAATCCGCCCTGGAGACCATGGCCCTGTCGATCGAGGGGTGCAAGGGCGTGGAGAGCCACCTGGTGATCGAGGCCGAGATCCCCTACCACTACGGGGTCTGAGCGGTCCCCCGCAGGGAGGTCAAAGGGCGTGACGGAAGCGCGCGGCCCCGCCGCCGAGCGCAAGGCCGGCCCCGCCAATCGCGACCCGCGGCGGTCGTGCGGCTATCGGGCGGCCTCGGCCATGATGGCGGTCAGCGTCCGCTCCACCTCCTCAGCGACGGCCTTGAGCTCGGGACTCGGGAAGAGCGCGATCAGGGCCGTGGGCTGGAGGGTCGCAAGCCTCGTCCGACCCCCCTCCTCGTAGACCGAGATACGGCAGGGGAGGGCCGTGGAGATCTCGAGGTTCGCCTCGAGAACCTTCTTGGCCTGCTGGGGGTTGCAGACCTCGACGATCCGGCATCCCCGCGCGAAGTCCACCCCCTTCTCGGCCATCTTGGCCTGGAGGTCATGGATGCCCAGGACGCCGAACTTGTGACGGGCCACTGCTGCCTCCAGGTCCCTAACGACCTGGTCCAACGGCTTCGGGGACTCAACGATGTGAAGCATGTCTCCTCCAATGCTCTCGGTGATCAACCCGGTCATCCGGGCGGGGCGGACCCCGGCTCCGCGCCCGGATTCAGAACCGCCGGCGGGCCTCCTGGAAGTCGGGGTCGGCCCCCACCTCGGCCGACCTCGGCCGCCAGCGCCAGCAACTCCGCCTCCAGCGCCGCGCCCTCGCCCCGGATCGCCAGCTCCTCCACCAGCCGCTGCGCGCGCTGGACCCACGCCCGGGCCTTCGGGGTGTACGCCCAGGGGTCCGCGGCGGTGAGCTTGCTCTTGAGGATCGCGTCGCGGAGCCTCTCGGCGCGCTGGAGGATAGTCTCTCCGCGCCTCGGGCTGCTCACGGGACTCAGGGTCTCGAGCTCCATCACCGGATCCGGCCGGCTGGCTGGGACGTCAGAGCCTGGCCGCCCGGCCGCTCCACCGGCGCCTCGGCCGCGCGGAGCAGCAGGATCGGGGTCGTGGTCCCGCGCAGGACCGACTCCGCCACGCTGCCCAGGATGAGCCGGCCGAACCCGCTCCTGCCGTGGGTCGTCATCACGATGAGGTCCGCGTGGTACAGCGAGGCCGCCTCGACGACGGCCGTGGCCGCGGGCCCGTACCAGACCGAGGTCTCCACCTCCTTGACCCCCTCGGCCGCGAGGCGCTCCTTCACCCGGGCCAGGTAGGCCTCGGCCTCGTCCACCACCTTGACCTGCGCCTCGGTGGGATCGGTGCCGGGCACGGTGTGCGCCTGGGCGGCCCGGAGCAGGAGCAGGCGCGCGCCCGAGTCTTGCGCCAGCTCGACGGCCTTCGACAAGGCCGCCTCCGCCAAGGCAGAGCCGTCCAGCGGGACCAGGATCGTATTGAGCTTCATGGATCTCTCCTCCTTTGGTAGATCGTCATGCGTTCTTTCTCGCAGGTGGCAGCC
>JACPHL010000287.1 GCA_016188625.1 Candidatus Rokuibacteriota bacterium
ACCGGTTGACATCGTTCGCCAGCTCGTAGAATCCGATGTCGGCTGCGTAGTACGCGTCGATCTCGCCCGTCGCGTACTGCTTCATGGTGAGGATCGCCCCCGGCAGCGGCAGGACCGCAAACCGGTAGTTCGGCATCTCGCGGTTCAGGACCGCGGCCAGGTTGGTCAGGGCCCGGTGCCCGGCTGAGCCGACGGCGGCGGTCCCCCACTTGATGTCCTTCTGGGCCCACGCGTCGGCCCCCGGGGCCAGGAGCAGCCCCGTGACGATCAGGAAGAGCAGCGCCTTTCTCATGTCTCGGCCCTCCTTTCGGTGACGGCAATGTACCATGCGCCAGCGGCCTTGTCGACCGCATCCCGGGCCGCGGCCGTCCGGTGACGACTCGTCCTCCACATATCAGGCGCGCGGGAGGGGGCGGCCCCGGACCGGCTTCGCCCCGCCCCTGGCCTCCTCCTCGGCCGGCTCCGCCCGGGCGAACTCCCGGTTCAGGGGGAGGCCCTGGCGGCAGAGGGGGCAGTCGCCGGGGTCGTAGGTCGGGAAGTCCCGGCTCACCAGGCTGAAGACCGGCTTGCCGAGATCGACCCTGAGGCTGTTCCGCTGCCAGAGGCAGCCGATCCCCGTGACCTGCCCCCCGCGCCGCTCCACGAGCCGGATCAGGAGCCGCAGGGTCTCCCCGGTGGTGATGAGGTCCTCCACGATCAAGACCTTGGTCCCCTGGTCGATGACCTTGTGGAACTCGTCGGGGAGGGTGACCAGCCGCCGGGGGCCGGTGACGCCCTTGGTCGCGTAGGCGAGGATCGGGCGGGAGGGGTGCGCGCGGGCGACGCAGTGGGCCAGGATCAGGGCGCCCAGCCCCGTGGAGAGGACGACGTCCACGGGCCAGGCCGCGAAGTGCTTGGCGATGACGGCCCCCAGGCCTTCGGTGAAGGAGGGCTCCGTGGTCACCAGGACCTTGTCGATGTACTCGGGGGCGTGGTGGCCCGAGGGGAGCAGGAAGTGGTCACTGGTGCGGTAGGCCCCGGTCCGCTTGAGGATCTCGAGATGGATCTTCTCCCGGACCTCGGCGTCCACGGCGTTGGCCTTCTTGCCCGGAGGCGGCATCGAGCCCTCCTACTCCACTCGGCGAGGGGCTCCGCCCCCCTCGCGGACGGCTCCGCGGGAGGCGCCGGCCCCTCGCTCCACACGCTCCTAAGGTCGCCGGAGATCCGCGCGCGACCGCAGACGGGGACCGCGCCGACGGGTCTCCTGGACCGCGACCTCCTCGAGGCACCGGGGGCAGACCTTCCGCCCGCCCTTTTGCAGGATCTCCTGGGGGCGGAGGATCACGTCGCACAGTTCGCAGACCGGGTTGTTGCAGAACCGAACCCGCGCCCGGCGGGGCACCCGATCTCCCTCCGGCAGCCGTGAGCCCTGACAGCCGCCACGCCCGGTTTGCCTTAAATCATCCTAGTTTGTCTTGTGGCGCCGGGGCCTGTCAACCGGATTTTCGCCAGGTTCTGGATCTTCCACCCGGTCACGCCTAGTCAGCTCCGAGCGCGCACCCTCACAGGGGGTACCCGGCCCGCGCAACCTTCGGGGGGAGGTCCGGAAGGGGGGCAGCGCCCCCCTCCGGGGGAAACCGGATTTTCCCGCCGTGCCCGCCTTGACGCTCCCCTCCGGGTCCGCTAGACTTTGGCGATGAAGGTTTTAGGCATCGAGACTTCCACGTTGGTGGGGGGGGTCGCCCTCCTGGACGACGAGACCCTGGTGGCCGAGCACACCCTCAACGTCGCCCTCACCCACTCGGAGCGGCTCCTCTCGGCCATCGACCAGCTCCTGGCAGCGGCCCGCTGGCGGCTCGGGGAGCTGGACGGCGTGGCGGTCGCGGTCGGGCCGGGCTCCTTCACCGGCCTTCGGATCGGCCTGGCCACCGCCAAGGGGCTGGCCTTCGCCACGGGGACGCCGCTGGCCGGGGTCCCGACGCTGGACGCCCTGGCCCGGACCCTCCCCTTCGCCCGACACCCGGTCTGTCCGATCCTCGACGCCAAGAAGGGGGAGGTCTACGCCTCGCTCTACCGCACCGACCGGGGGGAGGCCGAGCGCCTCTGGGGTTACCTCGCCGTGTCGCCCGAGGAGCTCTGCGGGCGGCTCAAGGGGCTTGATGGGCCCGTCATCTTCCTCGGCGACGGGGTGGCCGCGTACCGGGCGCTCCTCGAGACCGCCCTCGGGGCCGCCGCCCTCTTCGCCCCCCCGGGGAGCCGGGCGCCGTCGGCGGCCGCCGTCGCCGAGCTGGGGCTTCGGGCCCTCCGGGCGGGCCAGGCGACGGCCCCGGCCGCGCTCGTGCCCCTCTACATCCGGCCCTCGGAGGCCGAGCTCGCCCGCGCGCGCCGCCATGCCGGACCTCTGCATTGAGCCCATGCGGGAGGAGGACCTCGACGACGTCCTCGCCATCGAGAAGGCTTCCTTTCCCAACCCCTGGTCGCGGCACGCCTTCCTCTACGAGCTGCGCGAGAACCGCGTGGCCGCGCTCTGGGTCGCCCGGCCCCCCGTTCCCGGGGCGCCGCCGCCGGTGCTGGGGTATCTCTGCCTCTGGGTGGTGGCCGACGAGGTCCACGTGACCAACCTCGCCGTCCACCCGGCCCACCGCTGCCAGGGGATCGGCCGCCACCTCCTCGGGGAGCTGCTCCGCCGCTACCGCGGGCGGGGGGCGGTCCGGGCCGCCCTCGAGGTCCGCCCCTCGAACGCCGAGGCCCGCCAGCTCTACGAAGGCTTCGGTTTCCAGGCGGTGGGGGTGCGCAAGGGGTACTACTTCGACACCGGCGAGGACGCCCTGGTCATGGAGGCGGACCTCACCCGGCTGGCTGCCCTGGAGGGGCCGTGAGGCCCCGCGCGGGGCGCTGATCCCGTGGCCCAGGCCTTCGCCGGACTCCGGGTCCTCGACCTCTCCCGGCTCCTGCCGGGCCCGTACTGCTCCCTCCTCTTCGCCGATCTCGGGGCGGAGGTGATCAAGATCGAGGAGCCGGGGCGCGGGGACTACGCCCGGGAGAACCTCCCGCACTACGGCCAGACCGGGGTCGGCGCCGCCTTCTTGCTGCTCAACCGAAACAAGAAGAGCCTGACCCTCAACCTGAAGACCGAGGCGGGCAAGGAGATCTTTCGTCGGCTCGCGCGCTCCGCCGACGTCCTCCTGGAGAGCTTCCGTCCCGGCGTCATGGACCGCCTCGGGCTCGGCTGGGAGGCCCTCCGGCAGCTCAACCCCCGGCTCATCTACTGCGCCATCTCCGGCTACGGCCAGGACGGCCCCTACCGCGACCTGGTGGGCCACGACATCAACTACATGGGGTACGCCGGCGCCCTGGCGATCACCGGGCCCCGGGGCGGGCCGCCGCTGATGCCGGGGGTCCAGGTGGCGGACCTCGGCGGGGGCGCCCTGATGGCGGCCTTCGCCACCGGCGCCGCCCTCTACCACCGGGCGCGGACCGGGGAGGGGCAGTTCCTCGACGTCTCCATGACCGACGGGGTCGTCTCCTGGCTCGCGCTCCACTACGGCCCCTTCTTCGCCACGGGTGAGCTCCCGGCGCGGGGCGAAGGGCGGCTCAACGGGGGGTGGGTCTGCTACCAGATCTACGAGACAGCCGACGGCGAGCACCTGACCCTCGGCGCCCTCGAGCCCAAGTTCTGGGCCAACCTCTGCCGGCTCCTCGGGCGCGAGGACCTGATCCCGCATCAGTACGCGACCGGCGAGGCCCGCGACCGCGTCGAGGCTGAGCTCCGGGCGATCTTCCGGACCAGGCCGTGCGAGGAGTGGCTCCGGCTGCTGCACTCGGTGGACGTCTGCGCCGGGCCCGTCCTGGGCTTCGACGAAGCCCTCCAGGACCCCCAGCTCCGGCACCGCGGCCTCTTCGCGAGCGTCGAGCACCCGGCCCACGGGGCGATCCCCCAGGTGGCGTTCCCGGTGAGGCTCTCCGCGACCCCGGCCCGGATCACGAGCCCGCCCCCGGGCCTGGGCGAGCACTCGGAGGAGGTCCTGGAGGGCCTCGGGTACTCCGCGGAGGAGATCGCGGGGTTCCGCCGGGAGGGCGTGATATGACAGACCGGTTGCGCCGTACATGAGCGAAAGCGGCCTCGCCCTGGTGGACCGGATGCTCGAGGGCGACCGGCTCGCCCTCGCCCGCCTCATCACCCTGGTGGAGAACCGCTCCCCCCTCGTCCCGGAGGTCATGCGCCGGATCCACCCCCGGACCGGACGGGCCTATGCCCTCGGGGTCACCGGCCCGCCCGGCTCCGGGAAGAGCACGCTCGTGGACAAGCTCATCGCCCTGCTCCGCCGGGAGGGGGCGTCGGTCG
This sequence comes from Candidatus Rokuibacteriota bacterium, assembly GCA_016188625.1. Taxonomy (GTDB): domain Bacteria; phylum Methylomirabilota; class Methylomirabilia; order Rokubacteriales; family JACPHL01; genus JACPHL01. Next base: position 4,325 of record JACPHL010000287.1, read on the forward strand.
GGATCGTCGCGGTCGATCCCACCAGCCCCTTCACCGGCGGGGCGGTCCTCGGTGACCGGATCCGGATGCAGGCCCACGCCCTCGACCCCGGCGTCTTCATCCGGAGCATGGCCACCAGGGGGAGCCTCGGCGGGCTCGCCCGGGCGACCCGCGAGGTCCTCAAGCTCCTGGACGCCTTCGGGATGGACTGGGTCCTCGTGGAGACCGTCGGGGTGGGGCAGACCGAGCTGGACATCATCAAGCTCGCGGACACCACCGTGGTGGTCCTGGTCCCGGAGTCGGGGGACGCGATCCAGACGATGAAGGCCGGGCTCCTGGAGGTCGCGGACATCTTCTGCGTCAACAAGGCGGACCGCGACGGGGCCCAGCACCTCGTCGCCGAGCTCCGCTTCATGGTCCACCTCCACCGGGAAGGCCGGCACGCCGCGCAGCAGCCGGGGTGGGAGATCCCGGTCCTGACCACCCGGGCCGTCGAGGGGGCCGGGCTCGACGAGCTGTTCGGGGAGATCCGGCGCCATCGCGAGCTGCTCGAGACCAGCGGGACCCTGGAGGCCCGCCGCCAGGCCCGCCGCCGCCGGGAGCTCTATGAGCTGATCGTCCAGGAGCTCCGGCGGGAGGTCGAGGGCCAGCTCGAGGCCGACGGCGCCCTGGCCGGCTACCTCGAGCAGGTCCTCTCGGGCGCCCTCGACCCCTACTCGGCGGTCGCCGAGATCCTCGCCAAGGGCATCTGGCCGCGCCCGGCGCCATGAGCCAGGAGTGGGCCAGGGTCCTCCGGCCCCTCCTGGCGGCGGTCGGTCTCGGGCTCGGCCTCTGGTTCCTCTACCTCATCCTCGACATCCTCCTGCTCCTCTACGTCGCCGGGCTCTTCGCGGTCGCCCTCGCCCCGGCCGTCGCCGCCCTCGACGGCCGCCGCCTCCCGGGCCTCCGGGCGCGCCTCCCCCGCTGGGCCGCGGTCCTCCTCTGCTATCTCGGCCTGGCGGTCCTCGCGCTGGCGCTCGTCTCCCTCGTCCTGCCGCCCCTGGTGAGCCAGGCCCAGGCCTTCTACCGGGACTTCCCCGGCCACCTCGACCGCCTGCAGCGGTGGGTCGAGCACGCGCCGTGGAGCGAGTTCGCCCCGGACCTGCCGGGGCTGTGGGTGGAGGGATCGAGGCGCCTCGGCGAGCTGGCCGTTCCCCTCCTGCGCTTCGTCTTCGGGTTCCTGGGCGGGGTGGTCTGGGTCGTGACCATCCTCTTCGTCGCCTTCTACCTGCTGGTGGACTACGACCGGATCCGCGACGGCGTGCTTCGGCTCTTCCCGGGCGGGGGGGAGCGCGCGCGGCAGGCCTTCGGCAAGATGACCCGGAAGGTCAGCCGGTGGGTGGCGGGACAGCTCCTCCTGGGGCTCATCATGGGGGTGGCCGTGGGGATCGCGCTCACCCTGTTCGGGATCCGCTACGCCTACGTCCTGGCCCTGGTCGCGGCGATCGGCGAGCTGATCCCCGTGATCGGGCCGATCCTCGCCGCCATCCCGGCCCTCCTGGTGGCCCTCGCCGTCTCGCCGACCACGGCCCTGCTGGTGCTGGCCTTCTACGTCCTCATCCAACAGATCGAGGGGAACTTCCTCGCCCCGAAGCTCCTCCAGCAGACCGTGGGACTTCACCCCATCACCGTGATCGTGGCCCTCCTGATCGGGGCCAAGCTCCTCGGCCTGCTGGGGGCCCTCCTCGCCGTCCCGACCGCGGGGATCGTCCAGGTGTTGCTGGAGGAGATCCGGCCCCCACGGTCCGGGGAGGGCGGGGCGGCGTAGGCCCGCCTTGACACCCCACGGGGGTTCACGCAGTATGGGGAAGGGTTTCGCACCCTACGGGAGGCCCTCCTGAATGTCGCCACCCCATCAGTGGTACGGGTTGATCCCGGGCTGGGTCCTCTTCTATGCGCTCATCGTCGTCGCCCTCGCGCTCTTCGCCCACCGGGTAGCCTATCTCTTCCGGCTCATGATGGCCGGCAGACCGGCCGCCCGCTGGGACAACGTCCCCGCCCGCCTCCGGGCCGTGGTCGTGTTCGTCCTGGGCCAG
>JACPHL010000048.1 GCA_016188625.1 Candidatus Rokuibacteriota bacterium
GGAGCGTCCAGCCGGGCGGGGGGATCAACGCGTCCTCCGAGCGATCTCCCTTCAGGGTAGACCCATGACCGAGCCTTGAGGAAGGAGGTTGAGCGCCATGCCGGACGTGTGGACGAGATATCCCGACATCGTGAGGGATCTGCTCGAGGAGGGAGGCTTCACCTGTGGCGTCCCCCCGCGGGTCCTGAAGGGGCGGGACCCGGCCTGGACCTGCATCATCGACGGGAAGCGGATCAGTGGGGACCTCTACATCCACCACGTGGACACGCTCAAGAGCGGGCTCGGCGTCGAGGGGGCCAGGCCGGCGGCGCTGGCCGGGCCCGGCTGGGGCGCGGAGTGGCTCGGTCTGGCCGTCGCCCTGCTGGTGGCCGTAGTGCTGCTCGGGCGGCCCCCGGGCCGGGGGCCGGGAGCCCGCTAGTGCCATTCCAACTTGATCTGCCCAAGCTCAACGGCACGTCTCCCGGTGAGGGTCAGAGCGGGGTACAACGACAGATTCGGCATAAATAGTTGGAACGGCACTAGAAGTCGGGCCGAGGCGGCCGTCGGTCGTCAGGCGCCCGGCGCGCCGTCGGCCCAGGCGATGGCGTCCCGGCAGGCCTCGGCGAGGGCCGCCGTGGCGCCGGTGAAGAAGTGGTCGGTGTCGAGCAGCCGGAGCCAGGGCGCCCGCGGCAGGCGCGCGGCGAGGGCCTCGAGCCCCGCGGGGTCGCCGAACTCGTCCCGGCGGCCGCCGATCAGGGCGATCCTGGCGGCGACGGCCCGGAGGAAGTTGAACGTCTCGAGGGCCAGCGGCGGGGCAATCCCCAGGTAGAACGCGACGCGCGGCTCGCGCGCCGCCGCCCGCCCGCCGACGAGGCTCCCGAAGGAGTAGCCGGCCACGGCCTGGCGTGCGGGCCAGCCCCCCAGGGTCTCGGCCAGGAACGCCAGGGCGCCCTCGACGTCCGCCATCTCGGCGTGGCCGCCCCCGAAGCTCCCCTCGCTCCCGCCCACCCCCCGGAAGTTGAACGCCAGCGTCGCGTACCCGGCCTCGCGGAAGGCCTGCTCCGCCTGGAGAATGACCGGCGTCAGCATCGAGCCGCCGTACTGGGGATGGGGGTGGCAGAGGACGACCGCACGGCCCGGGTCGCCCGGCGTCAGGCGGCCTTCGAGGGCGAGGCCGTCGGCGGAGGGGAAGCGGACGAGTCGGGCCTCCCGGGGCAGGCGGAATGCCATGGGACCGCCCGCGCCTGGAGCGGCCTCAGGCCCCCCGGCCCGCGAGGTAGGGCGTGACCCAGCCGAGCCCCTCCCAGGTGGTGCCGAGCGGCTTGTACTCGCAGCCGATCCACCCCTGGTAGCCCAGCTTGTCCAGGAACCCGAAGAGGAACGGGTAGTGGATCTCCCCGGTGCCGGGCTCGTGCCGGCCGGGGTTGTCGGCGAGCTGGAGGTGCCCGATGCGGCCGAGGTGCCGCTCGATGGTGGCCGCCAGGTCCCCCTCCATCACCTGCATGTGGTAGATGTCGTACTGGAGCGCCAGGTTGTCGGAGCCGACCTCGTCCATGATCCCGAGCGCCTGCTCGGTGCGGCAGAGGTAGAAGCCCGGGACGTCGCGGGTGTTGATCGGCTCGGTCAGGAGCCGGATCCCCGCCTTGCCGAGCTCGCGGGCCGCGAACCGCAGGTTGCCCACGAAGGTCTCGCGCACCCTGTCGGGGTCCACGCCCCCGGGGGGGATCCCGGCGAGGCAGTTGACCTGCCGGCAGCCCAGGGCCCGGGCGTACTCGATGGCCCGCCCGACCCCGTCCTGGAACTCGCCGACCCGCTCGGGGTGGCAGGCGATCCCCCGGTCCCCGGCGCCCCAGTCCCCGGCCGGCAGGTTGTGGAGGACCTGGACCAGGCCGTGGGCCTGGAGGCGCTCGGCGAGCTGCTCCCTGGGGTAGGGGTAGGGGAAGAGGAACTCCACGCCCCGGAAGCCCGCCCTGGCGGCGGCCTCGAACCGGTCGAGGAACTCCACCTCGTTGAAGAGCATGGTGAGGTTGGCAGCGAACTTCGGCATGGACCCCTCCTCCCGGGCCGCGGGGCGCCTCCGGCCTCAGCGCCGCGCCCCGGCCGGCTCGTCCTCCTCCGCGAGATCGACGACCTCCTCGAACTCGGCGATCTGGTCGATCTCGGGCCCCATGGCGATGTCGGTGACGCGCTCGGTGATCACCTCGACGACCACCGGGACGCGCCGGGCCGCGGCCAGCTCCCGGGCCTGCTGGAACGCCCCGGCGAGCCGGTCCGGCTCGAAGACCCGGAGGGCCAGGCAGCCCAGGGCCTCGGTGGCCTTGACGTGGTCCACCCCGTAGTCGCCGATCTCGGGGCAGTTGATGTTCCGGAAGCTCAACTGGACCTCGTAGTCCATATTGTAGGCCTTCTCGGCCTGGCGGATGAGCCCGAGGTAGGAGTTGTTGAGGAGGACCACCACGAAGGGCACCTGGTGCTGGGCCGCCACCGCCAGCTCCTCGATCAGGAACTGGAAGGAGTAGTCGCCCACGACCCCGACGACCTCGCGCTCGGGCTCGGCCAGCTTGGCGCCGATGCCGATATTTTCCGTGAGAAGGAAAATGTGCTATCCTGGGAGGCGTCGCGAGGTCGCGGAGGGAGGAGACAGGATGGAGGCGCGAGCAGGGCGGCGGGGGCGCCGGCGGAGCCGGGAGCCCGGCGGGACGGTCCGGGCCCTCGACCGCGGCCTCTCGGTGCTGGAGGCGCTGTCGGAGGTCTCCGAGCTCCCCCTCAGCGAGATCGCCCGCCGCGTCCGGCTCCCCTACAGCACGACGCACCGGCTGCTGGAGACCCTGGTCCGGCGCCGCTTCGTCGCGCAGCGGAGCGACACCGGGCTCTACCGGATCGGGATCCGCGCCTTCGAGGTCGGCGCCGCCCTGGCCCAGGCCCGCCTGCACGAGGTGGCGCACCCCGAGATGAAGGCCCTGGTGGACGAGATCAACGAGACCGTGAACCTGGCCGTGCTGGACGGGCAGGAGGCGGTGTACATCCACCAGGTGGAGGGACGCCAGGTGGTGCACATGTTCACGCACCTCGGCGCCCGCGTCCCCCTCTACGCCAGCGGCGTCGGCAAGGCGCTCCTGGCGTGGCGGCCCGAGGAGGAGGTCCGGGCGTTGCTGGGGCCCTGGCCCCTGCGGGGGTTCACGAAGCGGACCCTGACCACGCCCGCCGCCGTCCTGAAGGAGCTCCGCCGGGTCCGCGCCCAGGGGTACGCCCTCGACGACGAGGAGCGCGAGCCCGGGGTCCGCTGCGTGGCGGCCCCGGTGCGGAGCCAGGGGGAGGTCGTGGCGGCGCTGTCGCTCTCGGCGCCCGCGACGCGGCTGGCGGACGATCGGGTGGCCCGGCTCGCGCGCCGCCTCATCGCCGCGGCCGAGCAAGTCTCCGCTCAGCTCGGTCCCCCCGGCGTCCCGTCCGGCCCCTAAGGGCCCTCCAGGCTGAAGGTCGAGAGGTACCCGTTTCTCCCCGAGTTGTCCCAGGCGAGGCCGAAATCGCGGTAGTGACTGCGGGTGGCCTTCGCCAGCACGAGGACGTCGGCCGTGGCGTGGTAGGGGTTGCCGATGCTGATCCCCTCCCCCTCGTGCCGGCCGGCCACGGTCTCGACGGCGAAGTCGAGGGCCTCGGGGATCCGGAGCGACCGCGTCTTCCCCTCGACCCGCCGCTCGAACGGCACCGCCCGGACCCCGACCAGCGTCCCGATGAGCGCGGAGAGCCGCCCGAGGCGGCCGCCCGCCCGCCCCGTGAAGATGAGCTGCAGCGCCTCGCGCTGAGGTTCCGTGGCCCGCTGATCCAGGTAGAGGGCGGCCGTCCATCCGCCGTCCCGGAAGCGGCCCGGCGGCGTCCGGAAGACCAGGGCCACGTCCAGCCCATCCAACCCCAGCGGCCCGTAGCGCCCCTCGGCGATGCGCCAGGCCAGCGCCGCCGCGCAGAACCCCTCGGTCGGCACCGGATTCGGCCCGAAGACGCACGGGCAGGGGAGGGCGCAGTTGCACGACTCCATGTACTCACCGGCGAGCTTCCAGCGCGGGATCTCCGCCATCACGCCCCTCCCCCCGGCGTCCGGGGCTCCCACTCGGGCTGGTCGAGCCAGGGGTCCGCCTCGAGGGCCAGGGCGTCGGCGAGCTTGGCGTGCCCCGTGGTGAAGGTCAGCACCTCGAGGGCCTCGACCAGCTCGGCGTCGGAGGGCCCGAGGGCCTTGAGGCCGGCGACCTGCTCCTCGGTGACGGCGTTGGCGTCCACCGCCACCTGGCGGCAGAAGTCGAGCACCGCCGCCTCCAGCGGGGAGAGGCGCACCCCCCGGAGCCCCGGCACCCCGAGGATCTCCTTCACCTCCTCGACATCGCCGCCCTCGGCCCGGAGGGCGGTGGCGTGGAAGCGCACTCAGTAGTGGCACTGATGGACGGCCGCCATGGTCAGCCCGATGGCCTCCTTGAGCTTCGGCGGGAGCAGGCCGGACTTCATCACGCGCTTGGTCCGCTCCCAGTTCAGCTCGAGGCTCGAGAGGTGGTTCGCGTACGCCCGGAACAGGTTCGAGACCCGCCCCTTGCCGCGGGTCCGCTCGATCTCGTCGAAGATCTCCTTGACCTTTCCGGTCGCCGCCTCGGGCGACACGAGCTTGATCCTCGCCATTCAGGCACCTCCTTCCACCGGGACGACCCGGACCCCGCGGGCCTCGCACCAGGCCCGGACCTGACCCCACGTCTCCGGCGCCGCGGCCTCCAGCTCGGCCAGGGTCTCGGCCGGGATCAGGACGCGCTCCGCGCCCGGGTGGGCCTCCACGCCCCGCACGAGGTCGGCCAGCCCGACCATCGGTGACGAGGGCGGCCAGCGTCCACCCCTGGACCTCGCAGTAGCCCCGGAGCCGGGCCGCCTGCGCCTCGATGCTCGCGGCGCCCTTCGCGGGCCGCCTCAGGTAGCCGATGGCGTTCATGGAGGGGAGGGCCGCTCCTCTACCAGGGGAAAGTCGGGTCGCACAGGGTCCACCGGCCATCCGCGGTATCGGCGAACGCCGCCTTGGGGATCAGGGCGTGGATCCCCTTCACGAGGTCCACCACCTGGGTCACCCGGTAGTCCACGGTGATGCTGGCGAAGGCGTAGGCGTCGTGGCGGGTGAGGCCCCGCTCGCGGACCATGAAATCGATGGTGTTCCGCGCCGCATGCTTGAGGGCCTCGTCCAGGTCCGTGTGGAGGCCGTGGACGATCCAGTGGGTCCGGGTCTCGGCCACGGGCCAGGCCCAGGCCCCCTCGGCCCGCCGGTCCTTCCGCACGATGAGCTGCATCGTGATCGGGGCGAAGGCGCACTCGATGGCGGTCAGGTTGACCTCGCCGTCCCCCTGCTTCGAGTGGGCGTCACCGGTCCAGACCAGGGCGCCCCGGTGGAACACGGGGAGGAAGACCGCGGTCCCGACCGTCCACAGGGTGTTGTCCACGTTGCCGCCGAAGGGCCCCGGCGGGACGGTGTGGAAGGAGCCCGGCCCGGGCTGCCCGCGCGCCCTGGCCAGCCCCACCGGCCAGCCCTCGGGCCAGTCGAGGGGCGGGGCCACCGCGAGGATCCCCGGGTACGGCGCCAGCCTGACGGTGATCCCCGGCTCGAACTCCGCGGTCATCGTCTTCGCGTCCAGGGCGAAGTACTTGACCTGCCCCGTGGGGAACTCCTCGGGGAGGGCGCCGGTCCCGAACTCGCCGGGGAGGTTGAAGTTGAAGCCGTAGCCCTTGAGCCTGATCTCGCGGATGCGGATCTCCAGGACGTCGCCCGGCTCCGCGCCCTCCACGAAGATCGGGCCGGTGACGCTGTGGGGACCCCGGTCGGGGTGGGCCCGGCGGAGCCCCACGATGTCGTCGATGGTCTTGCCGGGCGCGACCCCGTCGTTGTAGTGGTAGCGCGTCTCGACGGCGACCCAGTCCCCCGAGGAGACCGTTGCGACCGGGGGTTTGCTGACGTCGAACCGCCCGACGGTGACCGTCTCGTCGGTCGCGGGGACGGTGTGGACCTTCGGTGCCATAGCGGGACGCCTTCCTCGGTCTCCGGTTGGCCGCTGGCCGACACTCTTGCCGGAATCCGGCGGGTTGTCAAGCCCGATCGGCCCGGCTGTCGGTGCCGTCAGCTCCACATGGCGTCGAAGACCGACCCCGCCAGCGTCGGGAAGACGTAGTGCATGCCCGCCAGGTCCCGGCGGCTGAGCCCGCCGCGCATCGCCACGGCGGCGACGTGGATGAGGTCCTCCGCGCCGGCGCCGAGGATCTGGACGCCCAGGACCCGGCCGGTCCGCTCGTCGGCGACGACCTTGACGAGGCCTTCGGTCTCCCCGCGGACCGCCGCCGCGGAGCTGTCCTCGAAGGGGGCGCGGCCGACCGCCACCTCGAACCCCTGCCGCCGGGCCTCCGCCTCCGTGAGGCCGACCTGCGCCAGCGCCGGGATCGTGAAGACCGCGGTGGGGAAGACGCTGAAATCCACGCTCCGGTGGTTCCCCTTGAGGGCGTTCTCCGCGGCCAGGGCGCCCTCGTACCAGGCGGCGGGGGTGTGCTGGTGCGCGCCCGTGACGTCGCCCGCGGCGTAGACATGGAGCGCGGTCGGGGACTGGAGGAACCCGTTGACCTTCACCGCGCCTCGCTCCACGGCGACACCCGCCGCCTCGAGGTCGAGCCCGGCGGTGTTCGGGGGACGCCCGGTGGCCGCCAGCACCGCGTCGGCCGGGAAGCGCTCGGCTCGCCCGCCGATCTCCGTCTCCACTGTCCCGTCGGGCGCGATCCGCCTGACCCGGGCCCCGGTGCGGACGTCGAGGCCGGCCTCCGGCGCCAGGGCGACCAGCGCGGCCCGTAGCTCCTCATCTACCGGCGGGAGGACGTGGGGCCCCGACTGGAGCACGGTGACCCGCGCCCCCGCCCGCCCGAAGGCGAACCCCAGCTCCATCCCGATCATGCCGCCGCCGATCACGACCAGGCGCCCCGGCAGGGTGGTGCGCTCCAGGAGCTGGTCGCTGGTGAGCGCGCGCTCGATCCCCTCGATCGGCGGGCGCGCAGGGGCCGAGCCGGTGGCGAGGATCACGCGCTCCGCCGTCACCCGGCGCGCGCCGACCTCCAGCTCGTGGGGCCCGAGGAAGCGGGCCCGGCCCCGCAGGACCGCGATCCCCTGCCGCTCGAGGCCTGTGTCCTTCCCCTCGGACCAGCTCGACACGATCCGGTTCTTCCGGGCGATGATGGCGCCCCAGTCCAGGCCGACGCCGGCGGCGCCGGTCAGGCCCAGCTCCGCCCCCCGGCGCGCCCGCCACGCCAGCTCCACGGTGCTGACCAGCACCTTCTTCGGGATTCAGCCGGTGCCCAGTCAGGTCCCGGCGAACCCGTCCTGCTCGACGATCGCGGTCCGGGCGCCCAGGCCGACGGCGGTCCGCGCGGCGAAGCTCCCGGCGGTTCCGGCTCCGATGACCAGCAGGTCGTAGTCCATGTCCTCCTCCTGTCGCCCGTGGGATGAGGCCCGTCTCACCCTGCCCCTGGGCTCCTCGTTGGACAACGGGGATGATAGCATAGCCCGAAGACCATGCCGTGGGGGAAGAGACAATCCATGCCCGCCAACTCTATGACACCCTGATGAGCCTCGAGGGTGCGTCTGCCGAGATCCGGCCCGGCCTGGCGGAGCGGTGGGAGGCGTCTCCCGACGGGACGGTCTGGACCTTCCACCTGCGGCGCGGGGTCAGGTTCCACGACGGGACCCCGCTCGACGCCGCCGCGGTCGTCTGGAACTTTGAGCGCTGGCGCCGATCAGATCACCCCCAGCACGCGAACCAGGTCCGGGCCGGGCGGAGCTTCGAGTACTGGGCATCCCAGTTCGAAGGCTTCGACGCCGCCGCGGTCGTCTCGAAGGCCGAGGCGATCGGCTCGCACGCCGTCCAGCTCACCCTCAGCTCCCCCCTGGCCCCGCTCCTGGCGAGCCTGGCCATGCCCGGGTTCGGCATCGCGAGCCCGGCCGCGGTCGAGCGGTGGGGGACCGAGTTCGGCCGGCACCCCGTCGGCACCGGGGCCTTCAGGCTCGTCGGGTGGGCGCCCGGTCAGGAGGTCGTGCTGGAGGCGAATCCGGATCACTGGGGAGCCAAGCCGAAGGTGAGCCGGGTCGTCGCCCGGACCATCAAGGACAACGCGCGGCGGCTCGCGGCCCTGAAGGCCGGCGAGATCCATGCCATGGAAGGGCTCAACCCCGACGACGTGAGGGCGGTGGCGGCCGACCCGGGCCTCCGGCTTCTCCTCCGGCCGGAGAACAACACCGGCTACCTCGCGTTCAACTACAGGGTGAGGGGTTTCCGGGACCGGCGGGTCCGCCTGGCCTTCGCCCACGCGATCGACAAGCGGGCGATCGTGGAGGCGCTCTACGGCGGGACCGGGCTCGCGGCGACGCAGTTCCAGCCGCCGTCCCTCTGGGGGCACGACCCGGGGCTCCGGGACCACGCCCATAGCCCGGCCCGGGCGCGGGAGCTGCTGCGGCAGGCGGGGTTCCCGAACGGGCTCCGCGAGATCACCTGGGAGGACGGAGGCCGGGAGCCCCTCGTGCTCTGGTACATGCCGGTCTCGCGCCCCTACTTCCCCAACCCGAGGGAGATCGCCCAGGCGATCGCCGCCGACCTCGCCCGGGCCGGGATCGCCGTCCGGCTGAAGACCGTGGACTGGGCGGTCTACCTCGACCGGGTGAAGAACGGCCGGCTCCCGCTCTACATGCTCGGCTGGATCGGGGACAACGGGGACCCGGACCACGCCCTCTGCGCCGTCTTCTGCGCCCCGGGCGCGGCCCACCAGGGCTTCTACACGAACCGGGCGCTGGCCGACCTGCTGCGCCGCGCCCGGACGCTCCCGGGCGACGGCGAGCGGGCCGTGCTCTACCGCCGCGCCGAGCGGCTGCTCCACGAGGACGTCGCCCGGCTCTTCATCGCGCACAACCGGACGCCGCTTGCCCTCGCCAGAGGGGTGACGGGATACCTCCCGAGCCTGACCGGAGCCGAGCCGTTCAACACGGTGGAGGTCCGGTAGGGTGCCGCGCTTGACAAAAAGCGGATCCCGGGCGTACATGGATGGAAGGGCTCGAGATGAACGGTCTCATCGGCGTGGCGGTTCTGCTGGCGGGGTTGACGACGAATGGGCCCGACGTCCCCATGGGCCCGGGGCCGCGGCAGGCCTGCGCGGCCCAGCCGTCCGATCTCCAGGCGGTCCCGGAGCAGAACGCGGTCGCGACCCTGGACCTGAAATCCCTGGAAAACCGGCTCCGCGAGACCAGGGCCATCGGCTTCTTCACCAAGCTGTCGCTCAAAAACCAGGTCGATGATCTGGTCGGGCGATTCCGCAGGTTTCACGCCGACGGCAGGGCCACCCTCGAGGATCTCCGCGAGCGTTATAACCTGCTGTTCCTCAAGGTGCTGTCGCTCCTTCAAGACGACGATCCGAAGCTCTTCCGCGACATCACCGCCTCCCGCGAGGCGATCTGGGACCTTCTCGCCGACCCGGTGAAATTCAGGAACCTTTCCAAGGAGGCCAAGTCGTGATGCGCATCAAGGGTCTGGCCGTGGTGGCCGCGCTGGCCACGATGCTGATCGCGGTGGTGCCGGCGAGGGCCCAGGACGACGCCACCGTCAGGAAAGACCTCACCGCGGTCATCGCGTTGCACGGGATGCCGTGCGGGCAGGTGGTCAGATTCGAGCGCCGTGGCGAGAACGATTACGTCGCCACGTGCGAGAACGGTGCCCGCTACCGCGTCTTCGTCAATCCCGAGGGTCGCGTCGTCGTCGAAAAACAGTGAGCCGACCGGCGGGATTGGAGGCAACCTTTTGATTGTGCGTGGAGCCGGCGGTCGGAGTCGAACCGACGACCTGCCGATTACGAATCGGCTGCTCTACCTCTGAGCTACGCCGGCTTTTCCAACACTTAGAGGCTGGCTCCCCCGATTGTACCATTTCGTGCTGACCTGCGCTGAGGAAGCGTCTTTCGTCCCAATTTCGTCCTTTTCGCTGACCAATTTTGTCAGTCACGATTTTCCTCGACCCCTTCGCCGGATAGCCGTATTCGAAGTCTCGCCTCCGCGGACTCGCGACCCCGGGTGGTGCTCAAAGCCGGTCGCACCGACCGGAATTCACCCCGATTAACCCGGGCACGAAAATTGCTCTACCGTCCTGGTTCTCTCGAAGGGGCCGGAAGATGGCGCAGGGGGACGCGTGGAAAGGAGGGGCAGCCATGTCTCGTCGAGTGATTCAGGCGATCGTGTGGTGGACGTTCCTCGTGCTCCTTGTCGTCGGGCTCTTCCTCCCCCCCATGCCGAACAACATTCCCGCCGCCTCAGTGGGTACCGGATGGCTCTCGGTGAGCCCGGTGAGCACGGGGGTCCTCTCGACGGGACTCCTCTCGGTCGGGGTGTTCTCGGTGGGGCTCTTCTCGATCGGGGTCTTCGCCTTCGGCGCCTTCAGCCTGGGGGTCTTCTCCTTCGGGACGTTCGCCGTGGGTTTGTGGGCGGCCGGGCTCTTCACGATGAGCCGGGAGCGGATTCGTGAGTGACCCTTCACCGCCGACCGATCTGTTCGGCAGGCTGTCTTAAAGGAGGCACCGGCCATGTCCTACGTCAGGGCCGAGGATTATTTCGAGGAGAACCGCCAGCACCTCAGCCCGGACACCAACCCCGCGCTCTGGAATCTCAGCATGGGGTTGGCGGAGCTCACGGGGGCGCTCAGGAAAGAAAGATCTGGTCGAGATTCGCTCGCTGCTGGACCAGACCACCAAGCTACTCGCCCAGCTGCGACGGACCCCCTAGGATCCTCGGGGGCTTGACCACGCCGGGGTCAGCCGCGGGTTGCCCGGAGGCCTCGGGGCGGCCATGCTGCCCCGCCATGCCGCCGCGACGGCTGTGCTAGAATGGGGCGTCCGATCCCGGCCGCGAAGGAGCCAGCCCGATGAAGTTCCTCTGCATCAGCTGCGACGAGCCGATGAAGCTCGAGGGGACCCGGGGGCCCGAGGAGGGGTCGCTCACCGTGACCTTCGGCTGCCCCCACTGCGGCCACCGGATCGCCCTGCTCACCAACCCCTGGGAGACCCAGCTCGTCCGCACCCTGGGGGTCAAGGTGGGCGGGCGCGCCGACGAGGCGGCCCCCTTCGAGCAGGTCCGCTCCACCCTCGCCCGCCAGCGGGAGGGCGCCTTCGAGGGGGAGGCGGGCCACGAGGCGGGGCCGGCGAACGCCGAGGGGACGGTCGGCGAGGGGCCGGGCTGCCCGTTCGCGGCGATGGTGGCGGGGCAGGAGGCGGCTGCCTCGGATGGCCCGGCCTGGACCCCCGAGGCGGAGGCCCGCATCGAGCGGATCCCCGAGTTCATCCGCCCCATGGCGCGGAAGGCCATCGAGCGGTTCGCCCAGGGGCGGGGCTACCGGACGATCACCCTGGAGGTGATGGACGAGGCCAAGGGCCTCATGGGGATGTGATCCCTCGGAGGGGGGCTAACGCCCCCCTTCCGAACCTCCCCCCATGATTGCGCGGGCCAAGCCCGCGCTCGGAGCGGACCACCCATCCGCGAGCCGAAGTCCAGAGCGCGCGAGCGGCCCAGCGGTACTCGGATGGGCTCCTACGGGCGCACCCGCGCGGGCTTCCCGTACTGCTTCTTGCAGCGCGGGCAGCGGAGCCACCCCTTCTTCACCCGCCTGACGACCCACGCGCAGTGGGGGCAGAGCTGGAGCTCCCGGCGGGCCCAGAACCCTCCCACGACCAACGCCGCCAGGACCACCACCCCCCCGACCACCAGCAGCGCCAGATCGAGCTCCATCCGCGCTACTCCTCAGGCGGGACCAACCGGAGCCCCTCGGCCCAGGGGGGGAGGCGGTGGGCGAGGAGGAGCCGCCGGAAGGCCTCGAGGGTCTCGTCCTGCGGGACCTCGGGGTGGCCGTCGAGGAGCGCGGCCAGCCCCTCCGGGTCGTCGTAGGCCCACCCGCTGACCCGGGCCACGGTCCGGAAGAAGCGCCGGACCTTCCGCTCCACGGCCCGCTCCACCAGGGGGCGCGTGAGGGTGGCGACGAGGGCGGCGAGGGTTCCCACCACCGGCGTGTCGAGGCGGAGGTGGCCGGTCAGGCGGTTCTCGGTGACCGTGTCCCCCACCGGGCTCAGGCGGTGGCTGAACTCGAAGAGGATCAGGAGCTGCCCCTCGATGGTGGGGAGGAGGCGCTTTTCGTAGCGGCCCTGGGGATGGAAGAGCCGGCGGCCCGGGTCGGCGTGGAGGAGCCGGATCTCGCCCCCCGCCCCCCGCGCGTCGTCCCCCCAGTACCCCTCCTCGGTCCGGGTGAGCCGGTACTCCCCGACCCGCGCGGCCCGTGCGACGGCGGCGGCGAAGTCCGGGTGGTCGAGGAGGAACCGGAAGATCTCCTCGCGGCTCCGGTAGCGGATCCCCTCGACCCGGTGGGCGAAGATGCTGGCCCCGAGCACGGCCTGGGCCCGTCCCAGGGCGGCGGGCGAGAGCGCCCCCAGGGGGACCTCGAGGGGGAGGAGGTCGAGGGTGACCGCGCGGTCGGGGACGGGCTCGGAGTCGTCCCGGTCCGCCCGGACCTGGCCGGCGGCGAGGACGAGACCCGCAGCGAGCCCCAGGAGCAGGAGGGCCCCGCGCCCCATGGCCCCTAAGGTACCATGCTCATTGCGATCGCGCATCCTCGAGGCGCCGGGCGTCCCGGGTGGAGATCGCCATCTCGGGGTGGTATAATGACTCGCGGCTGTTCGATCCGGGGATCTCATGTCTGAGTATCTGCCCGTCCTGATCTACCTCGGGATGACGGTGGCCTTCGCCGTGGTCAGCCTCGGCGTGGCCGCGCTCCTCCGGCCGTCCCGGCCCGGGCCCGACAAGCTCGCCAACTACGAGTGCGGGGCCGAGCCGATCGGGCAGGCCTGGATCCAGTTCCCGGTGGGCTTCTACCTGGTCGCCCTCGTCTTCATCGTCTTCGACGCCCTGGCCGTCTTCCTCTTCCCCTGGGCCCTCGCCCTCCGCCCCCTCGGCCTGACCGCCTTCGTCCCCATGCTCGTCTTCCTCCTGATCATCGCGCTGGGGTGGCTCTACGCCTACCGGGAGGGGATCCTGGAATGGAAGTGACCAGGCGCCTGACCCCGAGCTGGGGGGAGTTCAAGGACCTCCAGGAGTGGGAGAAGTACCGCCAGGAGCGCCCCGAGGGGGACAAGGCCGCCGCCTTCGCCGACCGGCTCTTCGACACCATCGAGCACTTCCCCGGCGGCTGGGTCGCGGTGACCTCTGCCGAGAAGCTCTTCAACTGGGCCCGGAAGTCCTCCATCTGGCCGGTGACCTTCGGCCTGGCCTGCTGCGCCATCGAGATGATGGCGACCTTCGCCTCGCGCTTCGACGTGGAGCGCTTCGGGATGGTGACGTGGGCCTCGCCCCGGCACTCGGACCTGATGATCGTCTCGGGGACCGTCACCATCAAGATGGCCCCCATGCTCAAGCGGATCTACGACCAGATGCCCGACCCCAAGTGGGTCATCTCCATGGGCTCCTGCGCCAACTCGGGGGGCCCCTTCCGCTTCGGCTACCACGTGGTGAAGGGGGTGGACCGGGTCGTGCCGGTGGACATCTACGTCCCGGGCTGCCCGCCGACCCCCGAGTCGCTGATGTTCGGGATCCTGAAGCTTCAGGAGAAGGTCGCGAGCTTCCAGAAGACCGGCCAGCGGGAGACCCTCACCCCGGCCCCCGACTGAGCCTCGTGAACGCCGAGCAGGCGATCCGGCTGATCCAGGAGCGGTTCGGCGTCCCGGCGACGGGGGAGAGCCCGAACCGCCTCGAGCCCCTCCATCTCCTGGTGAGCGTCCCCAAGGAGCGGTGGGTCGAGTTCGCCCGCTTCGCCAGGGAGGAGCTGGGGTGCCGGTACTTCTCCCACCTGACCGCGGTGGACTGGAAGGCCGAGGGGTTCGAGCTGGTTTGCCGGGTGGAGAACCTCGAGGCCGGGATCGGGCTCACCGTCAAGGCCCGGATCGGCCAGGACCCGGCCCCGAGCCTGACCGGCATCTACCGCGGCGCGGACTGGATGGAGCGGGAGTGCTACGACCTCTTCGGGATCCGCTTCGAGGGGCATCCGGACCTCCGGCGGATCCTCCTCCCCCAGGACTGGGAGGGCCACCCGCTCCGCAAGGACTACGCCGTGGACACGCCCCACCCCCCCTACCGGTAAGGAGGGCCGCGTGATCTACGAGCAGAGGACCTACACGCTCCACCCCGGGAAGGTCCCGGAGTACCTCCAGCACATGAAGGCCGTCCTGGCCGTCCGCGAGAAGTACTCGAAGCTCGTGGGCTTCTGGTCCACGGAGATCGGCGAGCTGAACCAGGTCGTTCACATCTGGGCCTACGACGACCTCGCCCACCGCGCCGAGGTGCGGGCGGCGGTGGCCAAGGAGCCGGAGTGGCAGGCCTTCCTCGGGAAGATCCACCCGCTCCTCCTCCGCATGGAGTCGAAGATCCTCACCCCCGCCGACTTCTCCCCGCTCCGGTGAAGGAGGCCGCGTGAGCAGCGAGGGCGCGATGCCAGGTGCCAGGCCAGGCCTCGCCGAGGCCCACAAGGTCATCGAGCTGGGCTACGGGGGGAACGAGCGCTTCGTGATGAACATGGGGCCCCAGCACCCCTCGGCCCACGGGGTCTTCCGGATGATCCTCACCCTGGAAGGGGAGATCATCGTCGGCGTGGACCCGATCATCGGCTACCTCCACCGCTGCCACGAGAAGCTCGGCGAGGCCCTCACCTACGTCCAGTACCCGACCATCGCCTCCAAGACCGACTACGTCGCGGCCATGACCTCGGAGCTGACCTACGTGCTCGCCGCGGAGCGGATCGGCCAGGTCGAGGTCCCCCGCCGGGCCCAGTACCTCCGGGTCCTGGTGGCGGAGCTCCAGCGGGTCGCCTCCCACCTCCTCTGGCTCGGGACCTGGTGTCTCGACATGGGCGGGGCCCTCGGCGGCGGGGCCACGGTCTTCCTCTACTGCTTCCGCGAGCGGGAGATGGTCCTGGACCTCTTCGAGGCCCTGACCGGGGCCCGCCTCCTCTACGGCTTCCACCAGGTCGGCGGCACCCGCTACGACCTCCCCGAGGGGTGGACCGGGGCCTGCCGCGAGACCGTGGACCACATCGACCGGCGGATCGACGAGTACGAGGCGCTCCTCGAGGAGAACGCCATCTTCAAGGTCCGGACCCAGGGGGTCGGCGTCATCTCGCGAGAGCTGGCCATGGACGTGGGGGTGGCGGGGCCGCTTCTCCGGGGCTCCGGGATCGCCTTCGACCTCCGCCGGCACGACCCCTACTCGAGCTACGAGGAGTTCGACTTCCGGGTCCCGGTGGAGGCGGCCGGCGACTGCTACGCCCGCTACCGGGTCCGGATGCAGGAGTTCCGGGAGTCGATCAGGATCGTCCACCAGGTCCTGGAACGGCTCCCCGCAGGGCCGATCTCCTCGCGCCCCGGGGTCAAGTCGGTCGGCCAGGTCAAGATCCCCAAGGGGGAGACCTACAGCCGCGTCGAGGGGCCGCGGGGCGAGGTCGGCTGCTACCTGGTCTCCGACGGGGGGACCAAGCCGTACCGGATGAAGTGGCGGGGGGCCTCCTTCTCGAACCTGGCGGTGATCGGCCACATCCTGCCCGGCCACAAGGTCGCCGACGCCGTCGCCATCCTGGGCTCGGTGGACCCGGTCTTCGGCGAGGTGGACCGATGAGATGTTGCGCCGGTGAAGCCGGCGCTCGGAAGGGCCGAATCCGATGAACGACATCGTGCGTGCGGCCGTCGCCGCCTTCGTCCTCCTGAACGCCGTCATCCTCGTCGTCACCTACCTGACCTGGGTCGAGCGGAAGTTCGCCGCGCGGCTTCAGTCCCGGATCGGCCCCTACCGGGTCGGCCGCCCCCACGGCTGGCTCCAGCCGATCGCCGACGCCCTCAAGCTCATGATCAAGGAGGACGTGGTCCCGTCGGTCGCCGACCGGCCGATCTACAACCTGGCGCCCATCGTCTTCCTCCTCCCGGCCTTCCTCATCTTCGCCACCATCCCCTTCGCCCCCGGGCTCGGGCTGGCGGACCTCAACATCGGGCTCCTCTACTTCCTGGCGGTCTCGTCGCTCGAGATCGTGGGGCTCTTCATGGGCGGCTGGGGCTCCAACAACAAGTACGCCCTCCTGTCGGCGATGCGCGGGGTGAACCAGATCATCTCCTACGAGGTCCCCTTCATCCTGGCGGCCCTGGTCCCGGTCCTCCTGGCCGGCTCCCTCCGGCTCTCGGCCATCGTCGAGGCGCAGGCGGGGCTCTGGTTCATCGCCTACCCGGTCATCGGCCAGCTCGCCTTCGTCGCCTTCACCGTGGCGACCCTGGCCTCGGAGAACCGGATCCCCTTCGACATCGTGGAGGCCGAGTCGGAGCTGGTGGCGGGGTTCCGGGTGGAGTACTCCGGGATGAAGTTCGCGCTGATCCAGCTCGCCGAGTACACCCACCTCTTCGGGGTCTCCTGCCTCGGGGCGATCCTCTTCCTGGGCGGCTGGCTGGGCCCGGTCCTCCCCGGCCCGGTCTGGTTCCTCCTGAAGGCCGTCTTGATGTTCCTCCTGGTGATCTGGGTCCGCTGGTCGTTCGTCCGGATCCGGGTGGACCAGATCCTCGGGATCTCCTGGAAGGTCCTCCTCCCGTTCACCCTGATCCTCCTGATGGCGACCGGGCTCTGGGTCGCCCTGCGGGGAGGCGGCGGTGTCGCGTAACGGCCGCGGCACCCTCGGCGAGACCTGGGGGCTCATCCGGGCGGTGGCGGGCGCCATGGGGGTGACCCTCCGGAACCTCTTCCGGAAGCCGGTCACCGTTCACTACCCGGACGTGATCCGCCCGTACCCGGACCGCTTCCGGGGGCTCCTGGCCCTGACCTACGATCCCCAGACGGGGGAGGAGAACTGCATCGGCTGCCGCCTGTGCGAGTACATCTGCCCGCCCCAGGTCATCAAGGTGGAGATGCTGAAGGCGGAGAAGCGGAACTACGCCAAGAGCTTCTTCCTGGAGCTCTACGCCTGCGAGTTCTGCGAGCTGTGCGTCCAGGTCTGCCCGACCGACGCCATCATCATGATGAAGAGCTTCGACCTGGCGACGGACGACCGGCGCGAGCTCCTCCTCGACAAGGACCGCCTGCACCAGCTCGGGCTCGAGTTCCCGCCCTCCTGGGCCACGGGCGAGCGGCTCAGGGCGATGCAGGCCCCAGCCTCCAAGGGGAAGGAGAAGGTAGTCCCGAAGGAACCGAGCGAGTGAGCCTCGAGCCGGCCGGGTTCTGGCTCCTGGCGGTCCTGCTCGTGGGCTCGAGCCTCGGGGTCGTCCTCTCCAGAAACCTCTTCCACGCCGTCCTCTGGCTGGCCCTGGCCCTGGTCGCCACCGCCGGGGTCTTCCTCCTCCTCGCCGCCGAGTTCCTGGCCGCGGTCCAGATCCTCCTCTACGCCGGGGGCGTGGTGACGGTGGTGGTCTTCGCCATCATGCTCACCGAGCGGCTGGTGGGCGCCCGCCTGGCCCAGATGAACCGGGGGCTCGGGGCGGGCGCGGCCGTCTCGGCGGCGGTCTTCGCCGGCCTGGCGGCCTTGCTGCTGCGGGCCGAACTCCCCGCGACGCCGGCGCCGGTTCCGCCCGAGGCGACCCTGGCCCTCGGCGAGGCCCTCCTGACCCGCTACGTCCTCCCCTTCGAGCTTTTGGGGATCCTCTTCGTGGCGGCCCTCCTCGGGGCTCTCTACTTCGCCCGCCGGGAGGAGTGAGCCGTGCGTGACGATACGCCGGGGATGTCCCGCCGGAGCGAATCGCGATCGATCCGTAGCGGGCCGCGAAGCGCAGCGCGGCGCCGCGCCCCGAGCGGGCCCAACGGAGTTGGTCCCGCGAGGCTAACCCCCC
>JACPHL010000290.1 GCA_016188625.1 Candidatus Rokuibacteriota bacterium
AGCGAGGTGTTGCCGCGGAGGCCGTTGACCTGCGCCCAGCCGGTCATCCCGGACTTGACCTTGTGGCGGAGCATGTACTGGGGGATCATCGTCCGGAACTGCTGGACGAAGTACGGCCGCTCCGGCCGCGGGCCGACCAGGCTCATCTCGCCCCGGAGGACGTTCCAGAGCTGGGGGAGCTCGTCCAGGCTGAAGCGGCGGAGGACCCCCCCCACTCGGGTCCGCCGGGCGTCGTCCGGAGCCGTCCAGACCGGCCCGCTCGCGGCCTCGGCATCCGTCCGCATGGAGCGGAACTTGTACATCCAGAACGGCCGCCCGTCGAGCCCCATCCGCTCCTGGCGGTAGATCACCGGCCCCGGGGAGGTCAGCCTGATCGCCAGCGCGATCACCGCGAAGAGGGGCGAGAGGGTGACGAGGGCGAGGGCCGAGGCCGCGAGGTCCAGCGCCCGCTTCGCCACCCGGTTCCACCCGGTGACCGGGCCCTCGGACAGGCTGATGATGGGGAGCCCGTCCAGCTCCTCCACCGCCGCCTTGAGGGTGATGAACTGGAGGATGTCCGGGATGACCTTGACGTCCACCAGCTCCCCTTCCAGGGCGTTCAGGATCTTGAGCATCTCGGCGTGGGCCTCCAGGGGGAGCGCGATGAAGAGCTGATCAGCCGCCTGGTGCGCCAGGACCTCCTGGACCGCCTCGAACCCTCCCAGGACCTCGCGCCCCTCGACCCGCTCCCCGACCGGACGCCGGTCGTCGAGGAACCCCACCACCCGGAGCCCGAGCTCCGGGTGCCCCCGCAGCCGGTGGGCCACCGCCTGGCCGAGCGGCCCCGCCCCGGCGATGAGGACCCGCCGGACGAACCGGCCGTGGCGCCGGAGGTAGCGGAGCGCCTCCCGGATGGCCAGCCGCTCCCAGAAGACGAGGAGGAGGTCGAGCCCCCAGAAGAGGACGATGACGCCTCGCGAGTAGGAGAAGCCCCGGATGAAGAAGGTCGCCGCCACCAGGAGGATGGCGGCCAGGGTCACCCCCCGCACCAGGGCGAAGGCCTCGTCGGCCTTCGTCCGCTCCCGGCGGTAGCGGTAGAGCCCCGCGGCGCCCAGGGCGAGGGCGTGGAGCGGCAGGAGGGGGAGCAGGAGGAAGAGGTAGGGCTCGAGCGGCGGGACGCCCAGGGGAACCGGGAAGAGCCCCAGCGAGAAGCGGAGGGCGTAGGCGGCCAGGAGGGCCCCGACCGCCGCCAGGGTGTCGCCGGCGAGGAGGGCCAGGAGGAGCCAGAGGCGGCGCTCCTTCAGCACCGCACCGCTCCCGCGCCTCGGTGACGCGCGAGGCACTCCTCGACGTAAGCGGCCATCTCCCCGAGGAAACGCTCCTGGCGGAAGCGGAGGGCGTGGGCCCGGATCTTGTCGGCGTCGAAGCCGGTCAGCTCGAAGCGGCGGAGGGCGTCGATGAGCGACTCGGGAGTCTGCTCGGCGAAGAAGAGCCCGGTGACCCCGTCCAGCGAGGTCTCCAGGAGCGCGCCGCGGGCGTAGCCGATCACGGGCCGGCCCGCCGCCATGGCCTCCAGGGGCGCGATCCCGAACTCCTCCTCCGCCGGAAAGACGAAGGCCCGGCACCGGGCGTACTGCTCGGCGAGAACGCGGTCGTCCTGCCAGCCGAGGAAGCTCACCGTGGGCCCGGCGAGCCGCCGCAGGCGGGCCGCCTCGGCGCCGTCCCCGATGACCCGGAGCGGCCAGCGGAGCCGGGTGAAGGCCTCGACGGCGACGTCGAGGCGCTTGTAGGGAGCCAAGGCCGAGACGATGAGGAAGAAGTCCTCGGGCGGGCGCCCATCGGGGACGAAGCGGGCGGTCCGGACCGGCGGGTAGATGACCCGGGCCTCGCGCCCCCAGTGACGCCGGATGCGCTCGGCGACGTGGTGGGAGATGCACGCCAGGAAGCCGGGGCGCTGGCCGGCCGCCCGGTCCCACCGCTTCAGCCGGTCCAGGAGCGGCGCCAGCGCCAGGCGCCCGAGCGGCCCGGCGCCCGCCAGGTAGGTCTCCCGGAGGTCCCAGGCGTAGCGCATCGGGGTGAAGCAGTAGCCGATGTGGCAGGTCGCGGGCGGGGTCCTGGCCCCGATGGCGACGCAGTGGCTGGTCGAGATCACCAGGTCGAACCCCGAGAGATCGAACCGCTCGACCGCGGCGGGGAAGAGCGGCAGGTAGTGGCGGAAGCGCCGCGGGGCCAGGGGCAGGCGCTGGATGAAGGAGCTCCGGATCGGGCGCGCCTCAAGGGAAGGGGTCAGGCGATGGGGCCGGTGGACGAGGGTGAAGAGGGTCGCCTCCGGGAAGAGGGTGACGAGCGCCTCGAGGACCCGCTCGCCCCCCCGCATCCCGGTGAGCCAGTCATGGACCAGGGCGACCCGCATCGCTCACCCTCGCGCCTCCCTGTACACGGCCGCCGTCGCCTCGGCCACCCGACGCCACGAGAACGTCCGCGCCCGCGCGAGCCCGCGCGCCCGAAGCTCATCCCGCAGGGACAAATCAACCAAGAGATTATACAAAGCGGCCCTCAGGGCGTCAACGTTGGTGGG
Source organism: Candidatus Rokuibacteriota bacterium (assembly GCA_016188625.1). Classification (GTDB taxonomy): domain Bacteria; phylum Methylomirabilota; class Methylomirabilia; order Rokubacteriales; family JACPHL01; genus JACPHL01. Next base: position 2,558 of record JACPHL010000290.1, read on the forward strand.
ATCCACTAAAAGCCCCGCCTCGCCGACGACCTCCGGCAGGCCGCCCCGATCCGTCGCCACGACCGGCGTCCCCGTGGCCATGGCCTCCAGCGCGGGGAGCCCGAACCCCTCCCAGAGCGAGGGGAGGACGAGGAGCTCGGCCCCCTGGTAGAGGACCGGCATCGTCTCCTCCGCGATCACGCCCAGGACCCGCACCCGCTCCCCGAGGCCGCGCCCGCCCACCTCCCGCTCCACGCCGGGGCGGGCTCGCTCCGGGGTCCCGGCCAGGACCAGCCGGCCGAGCTTCGGGTCCAGGCCGGCGAAGGCATCGAGGAGGCGCGGGAGGTTCTTGTGGGGCTTCGGGTTCCCCACGAACAGGAGATACGGCCGCTCGAGCCCGAGCCGGGCGAGCGCGGCGTCCAGGGCCGCGGGGTCCGCGGCCGGGCGGAACCGCCCGTCCACCCCGTTGGGGATCACGCGGACCTTCCCGGGCGACGCGCCCAGGCGCTCGGCCAGGTCCCTGGCCGTCGCCTCGGAGACCGCGATGATGCGGCGGGCCGACCGGACCGCGATCCGGAACATCACCCGGGCGTAGAGAGGCGCGAGCGGCGAGGGGAGCTGGTCCGGGAACCGGAGGTGGATGAGGTCGTGGATCGTGACCACGGCGGGGCAGGGGCGCAGGGGGGGGAGCACGTAGTGGGGAGCGTGGAAGAGGCTCAGGCGGTGACGGGCCATCTGGAGCGGGAGGGCAAGGAGCTCGCGCGCCGAGTAGGGGGCCGAGCCCTCGACCGCCAGGGTGACACCCGGACGCCCGCCCAGCGGGGAGCCGTGGCGCGCCGCCTCCGTGGGAAGGTAGACCACCAGCTCCTCCGGGCTCCCCAGGGCCGGGAGCTCCTGGAGCAGGCCGCGGAGATAGGTGCCGATCCCGAAGTCGTGGAGCTTCCGCGCATCGAGACCGACCCTCATGCCCGCCCCCGGCGATGGACCTGCTGGTAGACTTCCCGGGTCTGGATCGCCACCCGCTCCCAGGAGAAGGCCCGGCTCCGCGCGAGCCCGCGGGCCGTCAACTCGGCGCGGAGTACGGCCTCGGTCAGGACGCGGTGGAGGGCCTCGGCGATCGCCTCGACCTGGTAGGGCGGGACCAGGAGCGCGGCGTCACCCGCCACCTCCGGGATCGAGCCGGAGGCCCCGGCGACGACGGGCACCCCGCAGGCCATGGCCTCCAGGACCGGGAGCCCGAACCCTTCGTAGATGGAGGGGAACGCGAAGGCCTCGGCCATGGAGTAGACCGCAGGGAGGTCCTCCGGGGCGACGTAGCCGGTGAAGATCACCTCCTGCTGGAGGCCGAGCCGCTCGACGGCCTGGAAGATCGGCCGATAGAGCCACCCCCTCTTGCCGGCCAGGACCAGGCGGTGCGGGAGACGGACGCGCCTCCGGAGCAGGGCGTAGGCCTCGATCAGCCGGACCAGGTTCTTCCGGGGCTCGAGGTTGCCGACGAAGAGGATGTAGGGCCCCTCGAGCCGATAGCTCCGCCGGACCGCCTCGAGCCGCGCGGGGTCGCGGACCGGCTCGTACCCGGTGCCGAGGGCCGCGTGGATGGTCCGGATCTTCTCCGGCGGCACCCCGAGCTGCCGTACCAGATCCTCGCGGGTCGCCTCGGAGTCGGCGATGATCCGGTCGGCCGAGCGGACCGAGAGCCGGGTCATCCAGCGCATGTAGATCCCGTACTTGGTCGGGACCGTCTCCGGGAAGAGGAAGGCGACCAGGTCGTGGATCGTGACCACCGTGCGATAGCCGAGCTTGAGGAGCGGGAGGAAGACCGCCGGCCCGTGGTAGAGGTCCGCCCCGAGGGCGGCGAGCCGGAAGGGGAGGTAGGAGGACTGCCAGAGATCCCCCACCAGGTGATTCTCGAAGGAGATCCGGGTCACCCACGGGGAGAAGTTGGGCTGGCGGATCCCGGGATCGGGGCCGTCGCTCACCGTGAGGTAGGTGTAGCGGGTCGTGGGGTCGATGGCGGCCAGGGCCCGGAGGAGGTGCTGGGTGTAGAGCCCGATCCCGGACTGGAGACGGGAGATGTAGCGAGCATCCACCACCACGTGCATCAGGGCCCCCTCACGACCGGCCGCCCCGGGCGAAAAGGACCTCCCGGAGGAGGCCCCACTCCTCGCGCGAGAAGATCCTGAGCGCCACCAGGCAGGCGCCGTAGACGGCGAGGGCCAGGGAGACCCTGGCGGTCCAGGGCAGGGGGTTGACGAGGCCGAGGGCCCCGACCGCCGCCAACCCGGCCAGGAACGGCTTGACCGCGCCCCAGGAGACCGCGAAGGCCGGCCGGACCAGGGCGCCGAGCGCGAGGACGCAGAGGAGCGCCAGGACCCCCTCGGTGAGGAGCACGCCGAGGCCCCCGCCCGCGGCACCCCAGCGCGCGACCAGCGCCGGGGTCAGGAGGAGGCTGACCCCGAGCCCGGCGGCGGTCAGCCCCAGGAGGAGGCGTGGCCGGTCGAGGGCCAGGAAGACGAAGAGGAAGAAGTAGGTGAGGAATCCGAAGGGCGTGGACCAGCCGAGGAGCTGGAGCGCCGGGACGGCCGGGAGATAGGCCGCCCCGTAGAAGAGCGTCACGAGCGGGCCGGCGCCGAAGCCCAAGACGATGGCCAGGGGGAGGCTCACGATCAAAAGCCCCCGCACGGACTGGGCCAGGGCGCCCCGGAAGCGCTCGCCGGCCGGGTCGGAGCTGGCCAGGACGGGGAAGAGGGCGGCGGCGAAGGCGGCCGGGACCAGATCGAGGGCCTCGAGGATCCGGGCCGCGGCCCCGAAGAAGCCGGCCTCCGTCTCCCCCCGGAGGAGCGCCACTGCCAGCGGCGCCACCCGCCGGGCCGCGAAGGCCAGGAGGAACGCCACGGCCACCGGCCAGATCGTCGCGCCGAGCCGCCAGGCCTCGGCACCGGCCCAGCCCCAGGTGAAGGTCCCGAAGCGCCGCGCCAGGCGGAGGCCGAGGGCGAGCGTCACGGCCGCCGCGGCCACGTAGGCGAGGGTGAGGCCCAGGAGATGCCACCCCGCCCAGAGGGCCAGCCCGCCGAGGCCGATGAGGGCGACCTTCCCCGCCAGGCGCAGGGCCAGCTCGTACTCGAGCCGGCCGAAGGCGGTGAAGACCGCGACCACCAGCTCCACCAGCGACTGCAGGAGCACGTACGCCGTCAGGAGGTAGACCGCCCAGGTGGTGTCCCAGGCCCGGCCGGTCAGGAGGGGGAGGGCCAGCAGGGCCAGGACGATGGGGCCGGCCAGGCCCGCCTTGAAGGTGAGCGCCGCGGTCCACTGGCGGGGCGCCCGGCCGGGGTCGCGGGCGACCTCCCGGATGAACAGGGGGTGGAGCCCGAGGTCGAGGGCGGCCCCGAAGAGGGTGACGAGGGCGTAGGCGAAGGTGAACTTCCCGAACCCCTCCGGCGCGAGGGTCCGGGCCACGACCATGAAGAACAGGACGCTCAGGAGGCGGGTCAGGACCTCGGCGGTGGTCTTGGCGAGGAGGTTCCGGGCGATCTGCCGGAGGGTCCCGGTGGCGCGGGTCATGCCGCCACCGCGCGGTAGACCGCCAGGGTCTCCTCGGCGGTCCGCCGCCACGAGAAGCGCCGCGCCCGCTCGAGCCCCCGGGCCCGGAGCCGCTCCCTGAGGCCGGGGTCGCCCACCAGGACGGCCAGGGCGTCGGCCAGGGGCCCCGCCTCCGGCTCGACCAGGAGCCCCGCGTCCCCGATCAGCTCCGGGAGGGCCCCCCTGGCCGAGGCGACGACCGGCGCGCCCGAGGCGATCGCCTCGAGCGCGGGGAGCCCGAACCCCTCCCAGAGGGAGGGGAAGACGAAGCCGAGGGCGAGGCTGTAGAGTCCGGGGAGGTCGGCCTCGGGGACCGGGCCGAGGAACCGCACCGCCCCGTCGAGCCCGAGTCGCTGGACCCGGCGCGGCAGGCCCTCGGTATCCCAGCCGCCCGCCCCCGCGATGACGAGCTCGATCCCGGCCGGGGCCTGCCCCCCGCGCCGGAGGAGGGCGAAGGCCTCGAGCAGGATGGGGAGGTTCTTCTTGGGCTCCAGGAGCCCGACGAAGAGCAGGTACTCCCCGGGGAGGGCGTAGCGCTCCCGCAGGGCCTGGCGGAGGGCCGGCGCCTCGAGCGGCCGGAACTGCTCGCCGACCGCCTGAGGGACGACCACGACCTTGGCCGGGGAGATCCGGAAGCGGTCGAGGGTCTCCCGGCGCGTGGCCTCGGAGACGGCGATGATCCGATCCGCCCGCCGGAGGGCGCCCCCGATGAGGAGCCGGAAGGCGACGCGGTGCCGCCAGGGGGTGAGGGCCGGGAAGGTCAGCGGGATCAGGTCGTGCACGGTCGTGACCAGCCGGAGCCGCCGGGACCGGGGGAGCTCGAAGCCGGTGAGGCTGTGGTAGCAGTCCACCGGCTCCCGGGCCAGGGCGCGGGGGAGGCTCCAGAGCGACCAGACCAGACGGTGGGGGCCGCCCAGGCACCGCTGCGTGATCCGCGGGGAGGCCGGGATGGCCTCGAGGGGGGCGTCGGTGAAGAGGACCAGCTCCTCGTCGCCCGGAAGACCGGCGAGCGCCGTCACCAGCTGCCGGGTGTACCGGGCGATCCCGCTCCGGGGTTCGCCCATCAGCCTGGCATCAAGACCGATCCTCATAACCTCTTCGATTCCTTGGCTTTTCCGCCCCAGTCCAGCGCCGCGCCTCCCCCTCCCACAAGGAGAACCCGAAGTTTCCCCTTGACTCGATCGGGATATGTGATAATTTGACGCCTGTCATCTGCCGAGGAGGGGGTGCCATGAAGACGTTTCGGGAGATGGTCGCCGAGGCCAAGCAGGTCGTCCCCGAGGTCTCGGTCGAGGAGGTGCGGGAGCGGCTCGACCGCCAGGAGCCGATCGTCCTCGTCGACGTCCGCGACCCGGACGAGTACCGCGAGGGGTACATCGACCCGGCCGTCAACATCAGCCGCGGCTTTCTCGAGTTCAAGATCCAGGACGTCTACCCGGACCCCTCCACGCCCCTCGTCCTCTACTGCCTCTCCGGCCTCCGCTCGATCCTGGCCGCCAAGGCCCTCCGGGAGCTCGGCTACGAGAACGTCGCCTCCCTGGCCGGCGGCGTCCGCCGGTGGAAGGAGCTGAAGCTCCCCCTCGCGAAGGAGGAGCCGCTCACCCCGGCGCAGATGGAGCGCTACAGCCGCCACTTCATGCTGGCGCAGGTCGGGGAGCGCGGGCAGAAGCAACTCCTCCGCGCCAAGGTGCTCCTCATCGGGGCCGGCGGGCTCGGCTCGCCGACCGGCGTCTACCTCGCGGCCGTCGGCGTGGGAACCCTGGGGATCATCGACTCGGACGCGGTGGATCTCTCGAACCTCCAGCGGCAGATCCTCCATCGCACCCCCGACGTGGGGCGGCCCAAGGTGGACTCGGCGCGGGAGACCATCCAGGCCCTCAACCCCGACGTCACGGTCATCCCCTACCGGAGTCGCCTCACGGTCGAGAACATCGAGGAGATCATCCGCGACTACGACATCATCGTGGACGGCTCGGACAACTTCGACACCCGCTACCTGGTCAACGACGCCTGCTACCTGGCCGGCAAGCCCAACGTCCACGGCTCCATCTTCCAGTTCGAGGGGATGGTGACGGTCCTCGCCCCGGGCCGGGGCCCCTGCTACCGCTGCCTCTACCCGACCCCGCCGCCCGCGGGCCTGGTCCCGTCCTGAAACGAGGCGGGCGTCCTGGGCGTGCTCCCGGGACTGATCGGGGTGGTGCAGGCCACCGAGGCGGTGAAGCTCATCCTGGGCAAGGGCGACCCACTCATCGGGCGGCTCCTCACCTACGACGCCCTGGGGATGCGCTTCCGCGAGGTGAAGCTCCGGCGGGACCCCGGCTGCCCGCTCTGCGGGAGCCAGCCGACGATCCGGGACCTCTCGCTCCACCGGCACGGCGCGGCCCAGGCCTGCGCCCTCGAGCCGGGCAACGGGATCAACGATGGGCTCGGCTGGAAGCTCACCGCCGCCAACATGACGATCGCCAGCGGCGCCAGTGTCAATGCCGATGGGAAGGGGTTTGCTGGTGGTAATAGTTCCGCTGGCCT
>JACPHL010000291.1 GCA_016188625.1 Candidatus Rokuibacteriota bacterium
CGCCTCCAGCAGGTGGGCGGCGATCCGGAGCACCTTCTCGCGCACCTTCCGGGCGGCCAGGATGAGGGCGCCCCCGCTCACGACCATGCTCCGGCTGGCGAAGGAGCCGCTCCCGTGCGGGCAGCGCTCGGTATCCCCCTGCACGATCGCGACCTCGCCGAGCGGGATCCCGAGCTCATCGGCGAGGATCTGGGCCAGGGTCGTGGCGTGTCCCTGCCCCTGGGAGACGGCGCTCACGAACGCCCGGGCCTCGCCCGACGGCTCGAGGCGGACCGTGGCGGCGTCGTGGCCGGGGAGGTGGGACATCCCGCGGCGCCGAAACGTCCCCGAGCCCATCCCGGTGAACTCGGTGTACGCCGAGAGGCCGACGCCCCGGTACGTCCGGCGCGGGCCGCGCCGCTGGGCCTTCCGGACCTCGTCGTAGCGGCCCACCTGGAGGAGCCGCTCCCAGGATTCGGCGAGGCTCGCGCTGTCCATGACCAGGCCGGAGGCGGTGGTGAAGGGGAATTCGCCCGGCGGGATGAAGTTGCGCCGGCGGAGCTCGGCGGGGTCCAGCCCGGTGCGGCGGGCCACCATATCGACCACCCGCTCCCTCACGAAGGTCCCCAGGGCCATCCCGACGCCCCGGTACGCGCCGGCGGGGCACTTGTTCGTCGCCACGGCGTAGGCGTCGTAGCTGTAGCCGAGCAGCCGGTACGGACCGGGCAAGATCCCGGCGGAGGTCAAGGGCTCCAGGGCCGCGGTCACCGGATAGATCGAGTACGCCCCGACATCGGAGATCAGCCGGGCCCTGAGCCCCAGGATCGTCCCGTCCCGCCGGGCGGCGACCTCGATGTGGCTCACCTGCTCGCGGGCATGGGCGCTCGCCATGAGGCTCTCGCGGCGATCCTCGACCCACTTCACGGGCCGGCCCAGGCGCCGCGCCAGCAGGGAGACCACCACGTCCTCGGGGAACAGGTGCATCTTGGTCCCGAAGCCGCCCCCCACCGCGGGGACGACCACCCGGATCCGCGACTCCGGAAGCCCGAGGGTCGCGGCCAGGCCGGTCCGGAGGAGGTGGGGGGCCTGCGTCGAGGCCCAGACCGTCAGACTGCCGTCGGGCCGGTCGGGGCAGGCCAGCACGCCGCGGTTCTCCAGCGGCGCGCCGGTGCAGCGGGCGTGCCGGAACGTCTCGTTGAACCGGATCTCGGCCTCGGCGAAGGCCCGCTCGACCTTGCCGTTGTCGTGGTGCGCGTGAAGCAGCACGTTGTCGGCCAGCTCCTCGTGGACCCGGGGGGCGGCGGCCTGCATGCCCCGCTCCGCGTCCGTGACCGGCGGCAGGGGCTCGTAGCCCACGCGGATCCGCTCCAGGGCGTCCTCGGCCCGGTAGCGGTCGGAGGTGACCACGGCGACCACCGGCTCGCCGACGAAGCGGACCTTGCCGGTCGCCAGGGCAGGCCAGCCGCTCGGCTTGTAGCCCGGCGCCGCGAGCTCCGCGCGGATCGGCCGGGCGATCCCCGCGAGGTCCGCCCCGGTCAGGACAGCCGCGACCCCCGGCGACTCCAGCGCGCCCCGGACGTCCACCTCGGCGATGCGGGCGTGGGCGTGGGGGCTCCGGAGGAAGGCGACGCACAGCAGCCCGGGCATCCGCAGGTCGTCCAGATACCGCTCCCTGCCCATGAGGAGCGGCGGATCTTCGACCCGCTTCACCCTCGCGCTGACGTACCCGTCGGGCATCGCCGTCTACCCGCTCCCGGGGTTCAGGATCAGCCGCAGGAGGCGGTCGGGGGAGAGCGGCAGGGCGTTCACGACGACCCCGAAGGGGGCGAGGGCATCCGCGACTGCGTTGGCGATGGCGGCGCCGGCGCCGGAGCTCCCGCCCTCCCCCGCCCCCTTGCTCCCCAGCGGGTGCAGTGGGGTGGGCGTCTCCTCGAGGATCTTCGCGACGACCCCCGCGGGCGTCTCCATGGCCGTGGGCAGCAGGTAGTCCATGAACGTCGTGGTCAGGAGCTGGCCGTCGGCGTCGTAGACGAGCTCCTCGTAGAGCGCCCCCCCGATCCCCTGGGCCAGGCCGCCCACGAACTGCCCCGCCACGATGGCGGGGTTGATGGCCCTGCCCACGTCGTAGGCGATCACGTACTTGAGGAGGGCCACCTGGCCGGTCTCCGCATCGACCTCCACGACCGCCGCGTGGGTCCCGTAGGGGTAGCTCATCCTCGGGGCCTCGAAGAAGTGCTGCGCGGAGAGCCCGGGCTCCATGCCCGGGGGGAGCGGCTGACCGGGGGCCGCGGCCCGCGCGAGGTCCCGCAGGCTCAGCGCGCGCCCGGGCGCCCCGCGGACGTGCACCCGGCCGTGATCGAGGACCAGGTCGTCCCCGCGAGCCTCGAGGAGCCGGGCGGCGAGGGCGAGGATCTTCGCCCTGAGCCTCCGGCTCGCCTCGAGGACCGCGCCGCCGGCGACCATGGCGCCCCGACTGGCGAACGCCCCGATCCCGAACGGCACCAGGGCGCTGTCCCCGTGGATCACCGTGATGGCCTCCGCGGGGAGCCCCAGCTCCTCCCCGCAGATCTGGGCCAGCGTGGTCTCCAGGCCCTGGCCGACCGACGCCGCGCCCGAGTAGACCGTCACCTGGCCGGAGCCGTCCACCTCCACCCGGGCGTACTCCCACGGCCCCAGCCCCGCCTTCTCCACGACGCACCCGAGGCCGATGCCGAGGTGCCGCCCCTGCCGCCGGGCCGCCGCCTGCTCCTCCCGCACCGCCTTGTAGTCGATGGCCGCGAGCGCGGTCTCGAAGGCGCCGGGGTAGTTGCCGCAGTCGTAGACCGTCGGCTGGCCGAGCGCCGCCCCGCCCACCTCGTAGGGCATCTCCTCGGGCTGGATGAAGTTCCGGCGGCGGACCTCGGCGGGGTCCAGGCCGAGGGCCCCGGCCACCATGTCCACCAGCCGCTCGCGGACGAAGGTCCCCTCGAAGCGCCCGGGCCCCCGGTAGGTGCCGGTCGGCGTCTTGTTGGTGAGGACGCACAGGACCTCGCAGCGGTAGTTCCGGATCCGGTAGGGCCCGGGCAGGAGGGCCGCGGTCAGCTCCGGGACGATCACCCCGTGCGTGCGGATGTAGGCGCCCAGGTCCGCGAGGAACCGGTCGTGGAGCGCCAGGATCGTGCCGTCGCGCCGGACGCCGATCTCGACATCGTGGAGCTGCTCCCGGGAGTGGTTGGCGGCCATCAGGTGCTCCCGCCGGTCCTCCACCCACTGGACGGGACGCCCCAGGCGCATGGCGGCCCACGGGACGAGGAGGTCCTCGGGGTAGAACTCCCCCCGCACGCCGAAGCCGCCCCCGACCTCCAGCTCGACGACCCGGATCAGGTGCTCGGGATGGTCGAGGAGCTCGGCGAGGACCCGGCGGTTCCAGTGGGGGACCTTCGCCACCCCCCACACGGTGAGCAGGCGGGTCCCGGCGTCGTAGGCGGCGACCAAGCCGCGCGTCTCCATGGGCACCCCGGTATGGCGCTGCACGACGAAGCGCTCGCGGATCCGGCGGTCGGCCGCGGCCAGGGCCCCGGCGACGTCGCCGCTCTGGGTCAGAAGCCGCTCCACGACGTTGCCTCCCAGGGCCTCGTGCAGCGCCGGCGCGCCCGCCTCGGCGGCGAGCCGGGCGTCCACGGCGGCCTGCAGCGGCTCGTAACCCACCGTGATCCGCTCCAGGGCGTCCTCCGCGAGGTACCGGCTCGCCGCGACGACGACCGCGATCGGCTCCCCCACGTAGCGGACCCGGTCGCTCGCCAGCGGGGGCTGGAGGCACGCCTCGAGGCTCGGGCGCGGGCCCAGGCGGACGGGGATGCGGCCGACGGGGCCGAGGTCCCGCGCGGTGATCACCGCGACGACGCCGGGGAGGGCGCGCGCCGCCGAGGCGTCGGTCGCGCGGAGACGCGCGTGGGGGTGCGGGGAGCGGAGCACCGCGGCGTGGAGCATGCCGGGGAGGCGGAGGTCGGCCACGTACCTGCCACGGCCCGTCAGGAGCCGGGGGTCCTCCTTCCGCTTGATCGACGCGCCGATCAGGCCCGCCATGCCCGGCTACCGCCCGGTCGCGGCCAGCTTCTCGGCCGCGGCCTTCGCCGCGAGCACGATGTTCTGGTAGCCCGTGCACCGGCAGAGGTTGCCGGCCAGGGCCTCCCGGATCTCGGCCTCGGAGGGCCGGGGGCGGTCGCGGAGGAAGCAGTAAAGCGTCATGAGGAACCCAGGGGTGCAGAAGCCGCACTGCAACCCGTGATGCTCCCAGAAGGCCTCCTGGATCGGGTGCAAGGCCTCGCCCTCGGCGAGGCCCTCGACGGTCAGCAGGTCGGCCCCGTCCGCCTGGACCGCGAAGAGCAGGCAGGAGCGGACCGCCTCGCCGTCCATCACGATGGTGCAGGCGCCGCAGACGCCGTGCTCGCACCCCAGATGGGTTCCGGTCAGCTCCAGGTCCTCCCGCAGGAAGTCGGCCAGCGTCTTCCGGACCTCGACCGTCCGCTGGTACTCCCGCCCGTTCACCTTGAGGCGAATCGCTCGCTCGCTCACTGATCCACCTTGGGGGGGAGCGGCGTCGCTCCTCCCCCAAACCCCCCCACCGCCCGGGGCCGCGGTGGGGTGGCGACAGGGAGAGGCGGGTGGCTCATCGGGCGCCTCCGCCCACCTGCTCCACGGCCCGGGCCAGGGCCCGCCGGGCCAGGACGCCCGCGACGTGCCGCCGGTACTCGGCCGAGGCGTGGAGATCGGCGTCCGGCCGGAGCCCCTCGGACACCTTCCGCGCCGCCGCCTCGAACGCCTGCGGCGTGGGCCGGTCGCCCACGAGGACCCGCGCGGCCTCCTCCGCCAAGACCGGCGTTGGGCCGACCCCGGTGAGGGCCAGCGCCGCATGGGTCAAGACCCCGCCCTCATCCAGCGTCACCACGGCCGCCACCCCGACCAGGGCGAAGTCGCCGTGGCGCCGGCTCACCTCGAGGAACGCCGAGCCCGACCGGGGCGGCGGCGCCGGGAACCGCGCCTCGACCAGCAGCTCGTCGGGCTCGAGGGCCGTCGTCAGGTAGGCGACGAAGAAGCGCTCGGCCGGGATCACGCGCTGGCCGCCGGGGCGTCGGGCGACGAGCGCCCCCCGGAGCGCCGTGACCACGGCCGGGAGCTCCGCGGCCGGGTCGGCGTGGGCCAGGCTCCCGCCGACGGTCCCGCGGTTGCGGATCTGGAAGTGCCCGACGAGGGGCATGGCCTCGGCCAGGAGCGGGCATCGCTCTCGGACGAGCGGCGAGCGCTCCACGGCCCGCTGTCGGGTCATGGCCCCGACCGCCAGGGCGCCGTCGTCCTCGCGGATATAGTCGAGGGACGGGATGCGGTTGAGGTCGATGAGGTGGCGCGGCCGGGCGAGCCGGAAGTTCAGGAGCGGCACCAGGCTCTGCCCGCCCGCGAGCGCCTTGGCCTCGTCCCCGTGTTCCCGCAGCAGGGTCAGGGCCTCCTCCAGCGAGGGGGGGGCGTGGTACTCGAACGGCGGCGGTTTCATCGCGGCTCCTCTCGCGCGGTCAGAGGAACAGCTCGCTCCGGACCGAGGTCCTGGCGAGGGTCTTCCCGCCCTTGATCACGTGCGCCGGCGGCAGCTGCTTCGTTAGCGCCTCCTTGACCGTGGCCGCATCCCACAGGAGCAGGTCGCCGTCGCTCCCCGCCGCCAGGCCGTAGCCCGGCAGCCGGAGCGCGCGGGCGGCGTTCACGGTCACCATGTCGAAGACCGCCTCGATCTCGTCGGGGTAGGTCTGGTGCGCGGTGTGGGCCATGAAGAGCGCCACCTCCAGCTGGCTGGCCCGACCGAACGGGTAGTACGGGTCGTTGACGTCGTCCTGCCCGGAGGCGACGTTGACCCCGGCCCGGACCAGCTCCTTGACCCGCGTGATCCCCCGGCGGACGGGCTCGCGGTCCCGCCGGCCGGCCAGGACGAGGCTGATGTGGGGGTTGCTCACGATCGAGATCCCAGCCTGCCTCACCAGCCCGATCACCTTCCCCGCGTACACGTCGTTGTAGGCCGCCAGGGCGCCGCAGTGGCTCGCGCTGACGCGCCCGGCGTACCCTTCCCGGAGGGTCTTCACCGCGAGGTACTCGAGGCTCCGCGAGTTGGGGTCGTCGGTGTCGTCCACCAGCATGTGGATGTCGGCGTCGTGCTCCCGGGCGATGGCGAAGACGGTGTCGATGTGCTCGCGCGCGTCCCCGTCCGTCATCTCGTACCAGGGCAGCCCCCCGACGACGTCGGCCCCCAGCGTCATGGCCTCGCGCAGGAGCCGCTCGGTCCCCGGATCGCGGAGGATGCCCTCCTGGGGAAAGGCCACCACCTGCATCCGGACGACGTGGCGATACCGCGTCCGGGTCGCCACGAGGCCACGCACCGGCACGAGGCCCCCGACGGTGTCCACGTCCGCGAACGCGCGGATCGCCAGGGTCCCCTGGGCCACCGCCATCTCCACGACCGCCCCCGCGCGCCGGACGATGTCGTCCTCGGTGTAGGCGCGCTTGAAGTCCCAGGTGATCGCGATCGCCTCCTCGAGGGTCTGGGACGCGTTGGGACGCATGACCTCCCCGAGGAGGGCCTTGTCCAGGTGGACGTGCGGGTTGACCAGGGGCGGCGTGGCCAGCCGGCCGGCGGCGTCGAGCTCCTGGGGCGCCCGCTCGGGCAGCGCGGGGCCGACGGCGGCGATCCTCCCGTCCGCCAGGGCGATATCGCGCAATCCGGGCTCCCCGCGGACCCGGCAGTGGCGGATGACGAGGTCCACGCGCCCTCCGTCAGATCCCGAGGTAGGAGACCCGCACGTGGGGGTCGCGGAGCAGCTCCGCGCCCGGGCCCTCCAGCACGATCCGGCCGTGCTCGAGGACGTACGCCCGATGGCTCATGGGGAGCGAGAAGTGCACGTTCTGCTCGATCAGGAGCACCGTGATCCCGCGCTCGTTGATCCGCCGGATCGTCTCCATGATCGCCTTGACGAGGGTGGGCTGGAGTCCCAGGGAGGGCTCGTCGAGCAGGAGCAGGGCGGGACAGGCCATGAGGGCGCGGCCCACGGCCAGCATCTGCCGCTCGCCGCCCGAGAGCGTCCGCGCCGGCTGGCCGGCCCGCTCCTCGAGCCGGGGGAAGAGGGCGAAGACCTCGGCGAGGGTCTGGGCCCGGCGCCCCCGCGCCCGGGGCACCAGCGCCCCCATCCGGAGGTTGTCCAGCACGCTCATCTCGGGAAACACCCGCGCCCCTTCCGGGACCACCGCGATGCCCTGCCGGACGATCTCTTCGGGGGCGAGGCGGTCGAGCCGGCGCCCCCTGAAGGTGATCCGCCCGCCGTCGGGGGCCCGCGGACGGAGCAGGCCGACGATGGTCTTGATGAGCGTCGTCTTCCCCGCCCCGTTGGGCCCGATCACGCTCACCACCTCGCCCTCCTTCACCCCGACCGAGACCCCCCAGAGCACCTGGAGGGGGCCGTAGCCGACGTGGATCGCCTCCACCTCAAGCATACGCCTCGCCCAGGTACGCCTTGATGACGGTGGGGTCCTGCATCACCTCGTGGGGATGCCCCTCCGCGATCTTCTCCCCGTAGTTGAGGACCAGCACGCGGTCGGCGATCCCGACGATGGCGCGCATGACGTGCTCGATGACGACGAGGCTCTTCCCCCGCTCCCGGACCGCCCGGAGCAGCGTGAGGGCGGCCTCCATCTCCTTCTGGGTCAGCCCGGCCATGTTCTCGTCGAGCAGGAGGACGGTCGCCCCCGTGGCCAGCACCCGCGCGAGGTCGAGCCGGCGGCGCTCGGAGACGGTGAGGGTGGCGGCGGGAAGCCCGCCCCTGTCGGCGAGGCCCACGAAGCCCAGCCAGTCGGCCGCCGCGCCCCGGGCCTTCCCGAGGCCCTCGCCGCCCCCGTACAGGGCGCCGATCATGACGTTCTCCAGCACGGTCAGCCGGGGAAAGAGCTGGGGGATCTGGAAGGTCTTGGCGATCCCGAGCCGGCAGACCGCGTGCGTGGGCAGCCCGGAGATGCGCCGGCCCCGGTAGTGGACGTCCCCCGCGGTGAGCGGCAGGAGCCCCGCGATGGCGTTGAAGAGCGTGCTCTTGCCCGCCCCGTTGGGCCCGATGATCCCCAGGGTCTCCCCCTCCTCGAGGGCGAGGTCCACCTCTTTCAGCGCCACCAGGGAGCCGAAGGCCTTCGTCACCCCGCGACATTCGAGGAGGGTCATGCCGTGAGCGGCCGCTCCCGTCTGACGAGCCGGACCAGGCCCGCGAGGCCGGCGGGCATGAAGAGGGGGATGATCACGATGATGAGGCCGATTCCGATGAGGTAGTGGTACACGAAGCGGGTGCCCAGGAACTCGGAGGCGAGCGTCAGGAAGGCCGCGCCCAGGAGCGGGCCGAAGGGGGTGCCCAGGCCGCCCAGGAGGGCCATGACCACCATCTGGAACGTGATCGCGGTGCCGAAGGCCTCGGCGGCGTTGATGTACGACAGCCAGTAGCCCTCGATCCCCCCCGTCCAGGCGATGAAGAGGGCGCTCGCCATGTAGACGCGGCGCTTGAGCGCGTGGATATCGACCCCGGAGGCCTCGGCGAGCCGGTCGTTCTCCCCGATCGCCCGGAGGCCGTACCCGAACTTGGAGCGCTCGAGCCAGAGCGCGGTGAGCGTCACGCACGCCATCACGGTGAGCATGAGGTAGTAGAAGGGCAGGTAGCCCGCGCTCAGCGGCAGCGAGATCCCGGCGCTGCCGCCCGTCAAGGGGATCCCGGTGAGGCGGTCCCAGGCGAGGGCCAGCTGCTTGGCGGATTCGGCCAGGGCCAGGGTCCCGATGGCGAAGTAGGCGCCCCGCAGCCGCAGCGTCGGCGTCCCGATGACGAAGGCGATGGCCGCCGCGACCCCGCCCGCGAGGGCGACGCTCACGAGGAACGGGAGGCCGGCCCGCATCATCAGGGCGGCGGTCCCGAACGCCCCGATCCCGTGGTAGACCACGGGGCCGAGGTCCACCGCCCCGGCGTAGCCGGCGAGGAGGTTCCAGCTGCCGGCCAGCGCCGCCCACATGAAGATGACGGCGGCCAGCCGGATGGCGTACGGCCCGGCCCCCAGGGGGAGCGCGAGCAGGATGGCCAGGACCAGGAGGGCGAAGAGCCCCCAGGACAGCTCCACCCGGCGCGCCATCTACTCCACCCGCCCCTTGCCCATGATCCCGGCCGGCATGAAGCGCAGGATCAGGTAGAGCAGGAAGAAGGCCACGAGGAGCGAAAGCCCCGCCTCCACGTAGGTCTCGGTCATGGCCTGGGCGATCCCCAGCGCGAACCCGCCCCAGACGACCCCGGGGATGTAGCCCATCCCGCCGAGGACGACCACGGAGAAGGCGAAGAGCGTGTAGGTCAGCCCCATGTTGGGCTCCACCGGGGTGTAGAACGCCACCAGGGATCCCGCAACGCCGGTGGTGGCGGCGCCGAGCCCGAAGGTGACCGCGTAGACGAACCGCGGGTTCACCCCCATGAGGCTCGCCATCTCCCAGTCCTGGGCGGTGGCGCGGATCATCCGGCCGAGCTCCGTCCGCTGGAGGAGCCAGTACAGCCCCCCGACCATGGCGAGCCCGATGACGAAGGCGGTCAGGCGCGACAGCGGCACGATCAGCGGCCCCACGTAGACGCTCCGGTCGAAATAGGGGACCGCCATCATGCGGTAGTCCGCGCTCCAGACGCGGAGGGCCGTGTTCACCATCACCAGGGACATGCCGAACGTGACCAGCAGGGACACGAGCAGGGGCGCCCCGAGGGTGCGGTTGAGCACGAGGAACTGGAGGAGATAGCCCAGTCCGAACAGGAGCACGAAGGAGATCGGCAGCGTCAGGAGGGGATCGACGCCGTGCAGCTTGAAGAGCCAGTAGGTGGTGAACGCGCCGAGCATGACCAGCTCGCCGTGGGCCGCGTTGAGGATGCCGCTCACCCCGAAGATCAGCGACAGCCCCACGGCCGCCGCCGCGTAGACCCCTCCCTGGAGGAGCCCGTTCAGGACCGTCTGGCCGAAGGCGGCGAGCTGGTCCACAGTTCCGGGTCGGGCGCCGGGGGTGTCAGCCGCGGTCGTCCATCGCCCCTACTCGTCGTCGATCTCCACCTTCAGCCCGGTCTTCGGCGGCCGGACCCTCTCAAAGGCGAGGCGCATCGCCCTTCACCGCGCCCTCCAGGGGGTCAGCGGGTAGACGAGCTTCCCGGCTTTGACGCCCCCGACCTCCTGGGGGTACACCATGACGAACTTCCCGCCCTGGACCTGAACGGCGATCGGCGGCTTCAGTACGATGGCCCCGTCGGCCCCGAACTTGACCCGGCCGTAGAGGGTCTCGAGATCCTGCTTGTGGAGTTGCTCCATCAGGGCCTCGCGGTCCTTCTCCGAGAGCGGCGGCGTCAGCCCCAGGGCCTCCACCGCCTTCTGCTGGGCGACCACGCCGGCGGCGGCCGCCGCCTGCACGTAGTCGGGCTCCTTGCCCCACCGCTTCAGCATCTGCTCGCGCCACTCCCGCGCCGAGCCGAACACGGGGTCCTTGAAGGGCATCTCCGGGACCCACTCCGAGGCCGCGACCACGCCCTCGGCGTCCCTGCCCAGCTCCTTGATGAAGTCGGGCACGGTCGGCCCGTAGCTGAAGGCCAGCCCCTTGGGGGTGTAGTCCACCTCCTTCAGCGCCCGCATCACGCGCAGGGAGTGCGCGAACAGCGAGCCGACCAGGAGGAGGTCGGGGTTCACCCGCTTGACCTTCAGCAGCAGGGAGTTGTAGTCGGTGAGGGCCAGCGGGAAGATCTCGAAGTGGACGACGTCGATGCCCATCTCGCCCGCGAACTTCTTGTACCCTTCGGCGGAGAGCTTGGTGAAGAGGTGGTCGGCCCCGATGATGGCCGCGGTCTTGGGCTTGGGCTGGGCGGCGCCGAAGACCTTGGCCGCCCCTTCGACCTCGTCGAAGGTCTTGTTCAGGGTGGCGAACACGTACTTGAACCCCCGCTCGAAGATCGGGTTGGCGCTGGCGGCCCCCGAGATGTAGGGGTACTTGTACTTCTCGGCCACCGCGCTGGCCGCGAACACGATGCTGCTCCCGAAGCCGCCCAGCAACATGTCGACCTTGTCCGCGGTCGCCAGCCGCTCGATCAGCTGGGCGCTCTTCGCCGGGGCTGACTCGTCGTCGTAGTAGATGAGCCGCACCGGGTATCCGGTCCCCTTGACCTTGATCCCCCCCTCGCGGTTGACCGTCTCGGCCCAGAGATCGTACGTCTCTTTGAGGAGCGCGGCATCCCGGCTGAAGATCCCGCTCAACGAGAGCGCGATCCCGAAGCGGAACTCCTTGGCCTGGGCCGCCGCGGTCCCGACGGCCAGCGGCGCGGCCAGGAGCGCGCCGATCGCGAGGACCGCCACCGCGGACCGAACCGCCCCACGCCTTCTCCATGCGGCTGCCATCGCCAGCCCCCTTTCTCGCGCCTCTGCCCCGGACGTCACTCCAGCAGGGCCTTCCGCTGCCCCCCGTCCAGGGTGATCAGGGCGCCGTTCATGAAGCTCGCGCGCTCGGAGGCCACGAAGACCGCCACGTCGGCGACCTCCTCCGGCGTGCAGATCCGCCCCAGCGGGATGCTCCGGATGGCCTTCCGCTGGGCCTCCTCCGCGCTGATCCCCTGCATCTTCGCGATACCGCGCACGATCTGATCCCAGCGCTCCGTCTCTACCGGGCCCGGGTTGATGGCGTTCACGAGGATGTTGTGCCGGCCGTACTGATCGGCGAGCGCCAGGGTCAGGGCGATGTCGGCCGCATTGGCGGCGCTGGGGGTGATCTCGAAGCCCACGGGCTTGATCCCGTCGTTGCCGATGATGTTCACGATCCGCCCGCCCCCCTGCTTCAGCATGTGGGGGATCGCGGCCTTGGAGCAGCGGACGTGGCCCATGAACTTCAGCTGGAGGGCCTGCTGCCACTGCTCCTCCGTGAGGTTCAGGATCTCCCCGCCCGGGGCCGACCCGGCGTTGTTCACCAGGACATCCAGCCGGCCGAAGTGCTGGACCGTGGCGTCCACCACCCGCTGGGCGTCCTCGGGTCGCGTGAGGTCCCCCGAGATGGGAAACACCTCGCTCCCCATCTCCCGGGCGATCTCCTCCGCCGCCTGCTCCAGGGGCGCCCTGCTCCGCGCGCAGATGGCCACCTTCGCCCCCTCCCGGGCCAGGCCGCGCGCGACGGCCTTCCCGATCCCCTTGCTCCCGCCGGTGACCAAGGCCACCTTCCCCCCGAGACCGAGATCCATCACTGCCCCTCCCTGTGCGACCGCTAAGCCTCGACCTCCGCCAGAAACTCCAGGACCGCCCCGTTGAACCGGTCGGGCTCCTCCAGGTTCAGGGTGTGGCCCGTCCCGGGAAAGACCTCCAGCCGGGCGCCCGGGATGACGTCGCGCAGGAACCGGCTCGGGGCGAGGGCCGGGACGTCCTCCTCGCCCACCAGGATCAGCGTGGGGATGCGCAGCGTCGTGAGCCGGGGCTCCAGGGCATAGACGGTCGGCCGTTTGAACTGCACGCCCCTGAGGGTCCTGGCCAGGCCGGGCCCGGAGAGGCCCGCGAACTCCTCCCGGAGCTCCTTCCACCGCTCCGGGCTCTTCCGGAGCAGGGGGGTCCGCGTGGCCATCCGGGGGTAGTACTCCTCGAACACCGCCAGGGGGCCGGCCGACTCCAGGCGATCGGCGATCGGCGCGTACTCGCGGATGAACTCCCCCCGGCCGTCGGAGCCGGTCCCGGTCCCGGCGAGGACCAGCGCCCGGACCCGGTCGGGGTGGTCGAGCGCGAAGGCGAGCGCGATGCCGCCTCCCATGGAGAAGCCGCCCACAGCGGCCGAGGCGATCCCCAGCGCGTCCAGGAGCCCCAGGAGATCGCGGACCGAATGCTCCTGCGAGTACAGGGCGGGGTCCGTCGGAACGCTGGAAGGGGGGTAGCCGCGGCAGCTGTAGGTGACGACCGTGCAGCGGGGCCGGAGGGCCTCGACCTGGCGGCCCCAGCTCCGACAGCTCCCCGAGAACTCGTGGACCAGGACGATCGGTGGCCCGGCACCGGCCTGCTCGTAGTAGAGCTGCACTTCCGGAAGGTGGATGGTAGGCATAGGCCCCGTCGAGCCGAAGGACGGCAGGACTCTACCAAACGGCGCCTTCCGGGTCAAGGGAAACCGCGGCGGCGGGCCCTGCCTCCGGAAACAGCGCCGCCCCCCGGGAACCCGGAGGGCGGCACGCATGTGCGATGGTGGAGGCGGTGGGAATCGAACCCACGTCCGAAGAACGTCGGCGTCAGGCCTCTACACCCTTAGCCCGTGTTTTGGCTCTCGCCCCCCGTCGCTCCCACAGGCAGGATCACCGGAGGACCAGCCTGTTCAGTCTCGTCCCCCTTCCCCAGGCGAGGTCGGGAGACCAGCCCGCAGTGTATGACGCCCCTTCTCACCCCC
>JACPHL010000036.1 GCA_016188625.1 Candidatus Rokuibacteriota bacterium
CTAGCAGACGGTACGGCCCCCCGCTCGGCTAGGAATGCGTCCGAGGAAGGCGGGAGGCGTCAGCCCCTCGCTCCACACGCTCCGCTCGGGGCCGACGCCTCCCGCGCGGGGGCTCGGAGGGTCGTCGGAACGGGGGGCGAAAGCCCCCCTCCGAGTGTTCAGCCGCGGCCGAGCGTGAAGGCGACGAAGAGGGCGGCGGTCCCCCGCTGGAGGAGCAGCATCACCCGGTCCCCCTCCTTGAGGGAGCGGACGAGCCGCTCGAAGTCGGCGAGCCCCCGCACCCGCTTGCGGTTGACCTCCCGGATGATGTCCCCGGGCTGGACGCCCGCGACGTCGGCCGGCGCGCCCGCCTCCACCGCCGCCACCACCACGCCCTCGACGGACTTGAGCCCGAGCTGGCGGGCGATCTCGGGGGTGACCGGCTTGACGTCGAGCCCGAGGAGGGTCTTGCCCTCCGCCGGGACCCCCTCTCGGGCCTGGGTCTCGTCGGGGGCCTCGCCGATCTGGACCTCGATCGTCCGCTCCGCGCGGTCGCGGAAGAGCCGGACCTTCACGGCCTTGGCGGGCTGGGTGAGGCCGACGGCGCGCTGGAGGTCCGAGGGGGTGGCGATCTTCTTGCCGTCGAACTCCATGATGATGTCCCCGGACTGGAGGCCCCCCTTCTGCGCCGGGCTCCCCTCCACCACGTCGGCCACCAGGACCCCCGACTCCTCCTTGGCCCCGAAGCTCCGGGCCAGGTCCGAGGTCAGCGGCTGCACGCTCACGCCGAGCCACCCCCGGGCCACCTTCCCGCGGGTGATCAGCTCGGTGTAGATCTTCTTGGCCAGGTTGATGGGGATGGCGAAGCCGATCCCCACCGACCCCCCGGTCCGGCTGAGGATGGCGGTGTTGATCCCGATCACCTCGCCGGCCATGTTCACCAGCGGGCCGCCGGAGTTCCCGGGGTTGATGGCCGCGTCGGTCTGGAGGAAGTCGTCGAACGGCCCCTGGCCGATCACCCGCCCCTTGGCGCTGATGATCCCGGCGGTGACCGTCTGCTCGAGCCCGAAGGGGCTCCCGATCGCCAGGACCCAGTCGCCCACCTCCACATTGTCCGAGTCGCCGAGGCGGGCCGCAGGGAACCGGCCGCTGTTCTGGAGCCGGAGGACCGCGAGGTCCGACTTGGCGTCCGCCCCCACCACCTTGGCCTTGAACTTCTTCCCCTCGACCGTCACCACCTCGATCTCCGAGGCCCCCTCGACCACGTGGGCGTTGGTGAGCGCGATCCCCGAGGGATCCACGATCACCCCCGTGCCGAGGCTCCGCTGGATCCGCTCCCGCGGCTCGCCGAAGAAGCGGCGGAGGAACTCCTCGCCGAAGAACTCCTCGAAGGGGCTCCGGGGGCCGGCCAAGGGACTCCGGACCGTGGAGACGGTGTTGATGTTGATGACCGCCGGCCGCACCGCCGCCGCCACCTGCCGGAAGGTGTTGGAGACCACCGGGACGGAGGCGGGCACGAGGGGGGCCTCGAGCTGGACGACCGTCGGGGGCTCTCCCCGCTCCACGGCCGCGACGATCAGCCCCCCCACCCCCGCTCCGACTATCAGGACGGCCGCCAGGACGGCCCCGAGGGTTCCCCGCCTGAGACTCACCATGGATCTGCCTCCTTGAGCGTCCGCGGCCCCGTGGGATGAGATCTGGACTTTCGGTCGCCTCGCTTCATGACCAATAGTAGATCAGATGTCGGGAGGTGTCAAACTTCGCCAAAGTTTTTGGCCACTTAGAGCCAAGCCCCGCCGGGGCCTCGCCAGCGCGGCGGGGAGAGCGTCCTTGACGAAAGGCCTGTCCGAGGGGTAGGGTTAGAATATGCGGTGGGTGAGCGGGCTCCTTCTGGCGGGGCTCCTCCTGCTCCCGACAGGGGCGTGGGCCGGCGACGGCTCGCCGGAGCCGGCGGGGCGGAGCGCGCCGGAACCGCTCCTCCAGCTCCGCGCCCACACCCTCGGCCTCGCCCCCGACCCCGCGCTGCTGGCGCCGCCCGGGCTCGACCTCGAGACCGCCAGGGCCTTCCCCGGCGAGGGCTCCGTCACCGGCACCCCGAGGCCGAGAGCCGGGGAGATCTACGCGACCGTCACCGTCTGCGGGCCGGACGGCGTGACCCGCACCTACACCTACGCGCTCGGGGAGGAGGGCAAGGTGGTGGAGCGGATCTGGGGCGACCTCTCCGGCCCCTCCGCGCTCGACCGCCAGCGCGCCGGCCGGCCCCCGCTCCCCGCCCCTCGCCCGTAGCGCCGCCGCTCAGTCCAGCTCAGCTCACCCCGCCCGAGTCTCCTCCGCTCCCTTCTCGGCCTGCATCGCCTGCCAAAGGCGCTCGGGGGTGATGGGGAGGCGCCCCACGCGGACCCCGACGGCGTCGTAGATGGCGTTGGCGACCGCGGCGGCGGGCGGCCCGATCGGCGGCTCGCCGATCCCGCGCGCCCCGAAGGGGCCGAGCCCCTCGCCGGATTCGAGCACCAGCGGCTCGACGTCCGGGACGTCGAGCGCGGAGGGGATCAGGTAGGCGGCGAAGGAGGTGGTGAGGTTCACCCCCTCCTCGAGGATCACCTCCTCCATCAGCCCGTAGCCGAGCCCCATGACCGCGCCCCCCTGGATCTGCCCCTCCACGCTCTGGGGGTTGATGGCGCGCCCGACATCGTGGGCCGCGACGTGCTTGAGCACCCGCACGGCGCCCGTCTCAGTGTCCACCTCGACCTCGACGGCGTGGGCGCCGAAGGTGTAGTCGGGGAAGACCTTGCCGGAGCCGCGCTCGAGGTCCACCGGCTCGCCGGCCGGGGCGTGGTAGACGCCGAGGTAGCTCCGGGGGACGCCCTGCCGGGCGCACTGGGCGAGGAGCTCCGGCAGCAGGACAGCGCGCCCGTC
The DNA here is from genome assembly GCA_016188625.1 of Candidatus Rokuibacteriota bacterium. GTDB lineage: Bacteria > Methylomirabilota > Methylomirabilia > Rokubacteriales > JACPHL01 > JACPHL01. Next base: position 2,896 of record JACPHL010000036.1, read on the forward strand.
CGGCGCCCGGGCTGCCCCCTCGGCCAGCTCCAGGGCCGCCGCGTCGTCGCCGAGCATCGAGGCCGCGACGCCGAGGATCTGCTGCCTCAGGGTCTCGGCCGCCTTCAGGACCGCGTTGCCCGACATGTAGAGCTGCCGCGTGGCGGTCGTGGTCCCGGCCAGCGGCGTGAGCGCGCTGTCGGCGATGTGGATCGAGACCCGCTCGAGGTCCACACCCAGGACCTCGGCGGCGATCTGGCAGAGCGAAGAGGCCTGGCCCCCGCCGACGTCGGGGACGCCTGTGCGCACGACCACGCTCCCGTCCATCTCGAAGCCCACCCACGCGCTGGACCAGTCGTGGAGCCAGACGATCCGGCCGAGGTGCGACGGCTGAATGCCCCCCAGCGCGGC
>JACPHL010000289.1 GCA_016188625.1 Candidatus Rokuibacteriota bacterium
CGGCCTCGACGGGGCCGCGGACCCTGAGCTTGCGCCGGTCGGCGCCCCTCCGAGGAGCCAGAAGGAGGGCGAGGGTGGAGACTCCTGAAGTAGCCGCGATCCTGGACCGGATCGACGCCGGGGTGCGGCGGATCCTCGCGCGGGCCCTGGAGGGGGCGGAGGTCTCCGCCGCCGAGGGGCTCGCCCTGGCCGAGGCCCGGGGGCGGGAGCTCCAGGCCGCGGCCCTGGCGGCCGACGAGCTGCGCCGGCGCCAGGCCGGGGACGTGGTCACCTACGTCGTGAACCGGAACATCAACTTCACCAACGTCTGCATCAAGCACTGCACCTTCTGCGCCTTCAGCCGGGACCACCGGGAGGAGCAGGGGTACCTCCTGCCGATCGAGGAGGTCGTGCGGCGGGCCCGCGAGGCCGTTGAGGTCGGCGCCACCGAGGTCTGCATCCAGGCCGGCCTCCCCCCGAAGCTGGACGGGTGGTTCTACGTCGAGCTGACCCGGGCGATCAAGCGGGAGCTGCCCCGGCTCCACCTCCACGCCTTCTCCCCGGAGGAGATCCTCTACGGGGCCACGCGCGCCGGCGCCACCATCCGCGACTACCTCGCGGCGCTCAAGGCCGCGGGGCTCGGAACCCTGCCGGGGACCTCCGCGGAGATCCTGGACGACGAGATCCGCGACCGCATCTCCCGGGGCCGGATCACCACCCGGCAGTGGATCGAGGTGATCACCACCGCGCACGCGCTCGGGATCCGGACGACCTCCACGATCATGTACGGCCACGTCGAGCGCCCGGTCCACTGGGTGCGGCACCTCGCCCTCCTCCGCGACATCCAGCGGGAGACCGGCGGCTTCACCGAGTTCGTCCCCCTCTCCTTCGTCCACCAGGAGGCCCCCATGTACCGGCGTCGGCTGATCCCGGGGGTCCGCCAGGGCGCCACCGGCGCCGAGGTCGTGGCGATGCACGCCCTGGCCCGGCTGATGCTGGGGGCGACCTTCCGGAACATCCAGGCCTCCTGGGTCAAGGAGGGGCCGAAGCTCGCGCAGTATCTCCTGACCGCCGGCGCCAACGACCTCGGCGGGACCCTGATCAACGAGAGCATCTCGACCTCGGCGGGCGCCCCGTACGGGCAGCTCATGGCCCCGGCCGAGCTGCGCCGGCTGATCCGGGAGCTGGGACGGATCCCCGCCGAGCGGGGCACGACCTACGAGCTCCTCAGGGTGTACGGCGGCGAGGAGGACGCCGAGGGCCCGCTGGATCGGATCGACGACCCGGAGGCGCGCTTCGGCTCCTACCGAAAGCTCACCGCCTCGGCCGAGTTCCGCTACGCCCATCCCGCCGGCCGCCGTCCAACCACGGATCCGTCCGAGTAATGCTGTTCGTTCGCGCGCTCTGGACTCTCGGCTCACGGATTTGGTGGTCCGCTCCGAGCGCCGGCTTCGCCGGCGCAACCCTTGGGGGGAGGTTCGGAAGGGGGGCGGAGCCCCCCTCCGAGGTATCTCAGGATAGGACTTGACACCGAGGGCAAAGGTGACGACACTCTCGCCGGAGGTCGCGTTCTCGTCGTCATCCCCTGGTGTCGGACCATCGCGTCCTAACCCTCACCGCCTGAAAGGAGGCGAGCCGTGGGAAAGATGATGACCAAGGCCCAGACCATCGACGCCCTGGCCAAGAAGACGGGCCTGCCCAAGCGGCAGGTCGCCGGCGTCCTGGAGAGCCTCACCACCCTGGCCGCCAAGGAGGCCAAGAACGGCTTCGTCGTCCCCGGCCTCGGCAAGCTGGTCCTCAGTAACCGCGCGGCCCGGATGGGGCGGAACCCCCAGACCGGGGAGCCGATCAAGATCCCGGCGAAGCGGGTGGTCAAGTTCCGCATCGCCAAGGCGATGAAGGACGCCGTCCTCGGGAAGAAGTAATCACGATGCCCCGATCGGCGCGCCGGCCCGCCCCCGGCCCGGCGGCCGCCCGGTCCTCGACCCCTGAGCCCCGGACCTGGCAGGGGGTCAGCTACCGTCCCTGCCAGGCCGGGGGCGAAGAGGTGCGCGGTCTCTTCGCGTTCGCCGGGGCCTGGGCCCCGCCCCCCACCCCGCTGGAGCTGGGGTGGGAGGCCGTCCGGGGGGGGCGCCTCGTCGGCGGCGTCCTGGTCGAGCGCCAGGGAGAGCAGGGGATGCTCCACGGGCCGGTCGTGGTCGAGTCCGAGGAGCCGTTCGGGATCGCTGAGCAGCTCATCGGCGCCCTCCTCGACCACGCCGAGCTGACCACCCTCTACGCCCGGCCCCAGGCGCTCGAGCGGCTCTGGGTCCGCTTCGGCTTCGTCCCCCTCCCGGAGGCCGGTCTCCCCGCGGCGTTCAAGGGACGGCCGGGGTCGGGGCTCTTCGTCTGGCGCCGCCCGGGGAGCTATCGGCTCGCCCCGCCCGCCCCCGAGGGGGAGGGGCGTGGCGGCCGGGGCCCCCGGTGATCGCGCTCCTGGCGGGCGGGACCGGGGCCGCCAGGTTCCTCCTGGGCCTGGCGCGGGTCGTGGACCCCCGCCGGCTCACCGTCATCGGCAACACCGGGGACGACCTCGACTGCTGGGGGCTCCACGTCTCCCCCGACCTCGACACCGTCACCTACGCCCTGGCCGGGCTGCTCGATCCGGCCAGGGGGTGGGGGGTGCGCGAGGACACCTTCCACTGCCTCGGGGCGATGGCCCGCCTCGGCCACGAGACCTGGTTCCGGCTCGGCGACCGCGACCTGGCCACCCACCTCCACCGCACCCGGCTCCTGCGGGAGGGGCGGAGCCTCGGCGAGGCGACCGAGACCCTCCGTCGGGCCCTCGGGGTCCCGTGCCCCATCCTGCCGATGTCCAACGACCCGGTCCGGACCCGGATCCGCACGCCGGAGGGGTGGCTCGCCTTCCAGGAGTTCTTCGTCAGGGAGCGGGCCAAGGTCGAGGTCCTGGAGGTCCGCTATGAGGGCGCCGCCCGGGCCCGCCCCGGCCCGGGGGTGCTCGAGGCGCTCCGGGACGCCGAGGCGGTGATCGTCTGCCCGTCGAACCCGGTCACCTCGGTGGGACCGATCCTGGCGATCCCCGGGGTCGTCGAGGCCCTGCGGGCCACCCTCGCCCCGACCCTCGCCGTCACCCCGATCGTCGGCGGGGCGCCGGTGAGCGGGCCCGCGGGGAGGCTGATGGCCGCCCTCGGCCTGCCGGTCTCGGCGGTCGGCGTCGCGGCCTACTACCGCGACTGGCTCGACCTCCTCGTCGTGGACGAGCGGGATGCCGACCTCGTCCCCGCCGTCGAGGCCCTGGGCGTCCGGACGGCCGTCGCCGACACCCTGATGACGGACGGCGCGCGCGCCGCGGCCCTGGCCCGGAACGCCCTGGCCGCGCTCGGGGTGCCGGGATGAGGGTGGCGGTCGTCCCGGCCAAGGGGTTCGCCGAGGCCAAAGGACGCCTGGCGGGGGCGCTGACTCCCGGGGCGCGGCGGGCCCTGGCCGAGGCGATGCTCGAGGACGTCCTGGCCGCCCTTGTCCAGGCCGGGCTCGACGAGATCGTGGTCGTCACCCCGGACCCCGAGACGGCCGGGGTGGCGCGCCGCGCCGGGGTCACCCTCCTGGAGGAGCCCGAGGCCTGCGGGCACACCGCGGCGGTCGCCCTCGGGCTGGCCCACGCCCTCGGGCGCAGGGCCCGGGTGCTCCTCACCGTCCCCGGCGATCTCCCCCTCCTCACCGCGGAGGAGGTCCGCGCGATCCTCGCCGCCCTCGGCCCCGCCCCGGCCGCGGTCTTCGTGCCGTCGCGGAACGGCCTCGGGACCAACGCGGCCTGCCTCTCCCCGCCCGAGGCGGTCCCCCTCCGCTTCGGCGAGCCGAGCTTTCCCGATCACCTGGCCGCGGCCCGGGCCCGCGGGATCGAGCCGGTGGTCCTCGAGCTCCCCGGGGCCGCCCTCGACCGCGACGGGCCGGAGGATCTGGCGCTCCTGCTCGACTCCCCCGGCGTCTCGCGCACCCTGGCCCGGCTCCGGGCCCTGGGGGTCCGGCTCCCCGCCTCCGCAGCGAGGCCGCCCCGCCTGGAGGTGATCGGCGTGGCGGGCCTCCCCGAGGTCCGGCCCGGCGACGACCTCAGCCGGCTCATCGTCGAGGCGGCGCGGGACCAGGGGACGCCGCTCCAGGCGCGCGACATCCTGGTGGTGAGCCAGAAGGTCGTCTCCAAGGCCGAGGGGCGCCTGGTCCGCCTGGAGGAGGTCGTCCCCTCCCCCGTCGCCGAGGAGCTCGCCCGGGGGCTCAAGCGCGATCCCCGGCTCGTCGAGGTGATCCTCCGGGAGTCCCGCCGGATCGTCCGCATGGACAAGGGGATCCTGATCACGGAGACCCACCACGGCTGGATCTGCGCCAACGCGGGGGTGGACCAGTCGAACCTCGAGGCGGGCGTGGTGAGCTGCCTCCCCCTCGACCCGGACGGTTCGGCCCGCCGGCTCGTGGAGCGGGTCCACCGGCTCACCGGGCTCGGGGTGGCCGCGATCGTCGCCGACACCTTCGGCCGGCCGTGGCGCGAGGGGCTGACCAACGTGGCGATCGGGGTGGCGGGCCTGGCCCCGCTCCGGAGCTATCTCGGGATGACCGACCCCGCCGGCTACACCCTCCAGGCCACGCTCCTGGCCGCGGCGGACGAGCTGGCCGGGGCGGCCGAGCTGGTGATGGGGAAGGTCGAGCGCGTCCCGGTGGCCGTGGTGCGCGGCTACCCCTGGGAGCCCTCCGAGGCCCCGGCCCAGCTCCTGATCCGCCCCCCGGAGCGCGATCTCTTCCGCTGAGCCTCCACGGCCATGGATGTGGCGATCCTCGGGGGGACGGGAAAGGAGGGAAGCGGCCTGGCGCTCCGCTGGGCGCGGGCCGGCCATCGCATCCTCATCGGCTCCCGCGACCGCGAGCGCGCCCGGACCCGGGCCCGGGAGCTGGCCGCCCACCTGGACGGCGCCGCCATCGCGGGGCTCACCAACGAGGAGGCGGCCCGCGCAGGCGAGGTCGTGGTGGTCGCGGTCCCGCACGCCGGCCACCGGGCCCTCCTCGAGGGCCTGCGCGACCCCCTGCGGGGGAAGGTCGTGCTGGACACCGTGGTGCCGCTCGACTTCGGCGCCCCCCGCCTCTACGCCCCGCCCCCGGAGGGGTCGGCCGCCGAGGAGGCCCAGGCCGTGCTGGGGCCGGAGGCCCGGGTGGTTGCGGCCCTCCACCAGATCGCGGCCCACGAGCTAAAGGCCCTGGACCACCCGCTGGACGCCGACGCCCCGCTCTGCGGCGACGACCCGGAGGCCAAGCGGGTCGCCGCCGGGCTGATCGAGAGCCTCGGGGTGCGGGCCCTGGACGCGGGGCCGCTCGCCATGGCCTCGGTCCTCGAGGGGCTGACGGCCCTGCTAGTCCGGCTGAACCGCCGCTACAAGGTCAAAGGGGCCGGGCTCAGGATCACCGGCCTCGAGGCAGGCTCCGGGCGATGACCGACGCCCCGGTCATGGTCGGCCCCGAGGCGCTCCGGGGCTTCATCGTCGCCGTCTTCGACCGCCTCGGGTTGCCCCCGGGGATCGCCGAGCTGACCGCCGACCTCATGGTCCGAACCGACCTCCGGGGGGTGGACTCCCACGGGGTCGGGATGCTCCCCAAGTACGTGGAGTGGATCCGGGCGGGGTACATCGTCCCCGCGGCCGAGCCCAAGGTGGTCCGGGACGAGGGGCCCACGGCGCTGGTGGACGGCCAGCAGGCGATGGGGCACTACACCGCCACCGGGGCCATGGAGCTGGCGATCGCCAAGGCGCGGGTCCACGGGGTGGGGTTCGTGGCCGTGCGGAACTCGAACCACTTCGGGGCCTGCGCCTCGTACTCCATGAAGGCGCTCGCCCACGACATGATCGGCCTGGCCCTGACCAACTCCCCCTTCCCCGCCATGGCCCCCACCTTCGGCCGGAAGGCCATGCTCGCGACCAACCCCCTCTCCCTCGCCGCCCCGGCGGGGCAGGAGCCGCCCTTCGTCCTCGACATGGCGACCACCACCGTGGCGATCGGGCAGCTCCACCAGGCCAGCCGCTGGGGGCGGCCGATCCCGGAGGGGTGGGCCCTGGACCCCTCGGGCCGCCCCACCACCGACCCCGCGGTCGCCCTCGCGAGCCGGCTTCTCACCCCCCTGGGCGGCAGCCGCGAGCTGGGCGGGCACAAGGGGTACGGCCTCGGCCTCCTGGTGGATATCCTCTCGGGGGTCCTCTCAGGCGCGGTCCACGGCGACCTCTTCTTCCGGAGCGAGCCCCAGGGCCGCCGGACGAACGTCGGGCACTTCTTCGGGGCGCTCGAGATCGCCCGCTCCCGCCCCGGCGAGGAGTTCAAGGCGGCGATGGACGATCTCCTCGGCGCCCTCAAGGCCGCGGCGAAGGCCGAAGGCCAGGAGCGGATCTACGTGGCGGGGGAGC
>JACPHL010000082.1 GCA_016188625.1 Candidatus Rokuibacteriota bacterium
GGGACAAACTTTTGGTGCAACCAATGATCTTCCCTGCTTTATTGGCTTGACTTATCATGAGACTGGGTTCTAAGATCAAGCCAGGGATGAAACCTGTGCGAGCTAGCTTGCGATTCAGTGAACGGGAGGCGTTCGGGCGATTTTGCGTCGCCCTAACGGAAGACCATGTGCCGTTTAGCCATCGAGGGTTTCAAACTCTCGTAATCGATCAGGCACGATTTGCCCGGCTGCCCGGCGAGTCTCGACGGCTTTTTGAGCTATTCAGTAGCAAGGGCTGGGTAGAGGTGTGGCCAACGGCCGCAGCAGGCAAGCGATCAATTCCTGGTAAAGAAGAGGCAGCCTCTCGTCTCAGGAGGTTCACAGAGCGGTTAACTAAAGCTCTCTAAATGCGGGAACCCCGCACGCGGATCACGCTGTTTCTTCCTGCCCCTGTCACGCTACCTCAACACTTCCTGGTTGACGAAGTTCTCACGGCGCTGATCGAGGTCTGTGGCGGCGTAACGGCGAGCCAACAATTCCCCGCCGTCTTCAGCGGTTGGTGGTTGAAGACCCCACCCTTACCGGTTACTTGGAAGCACTCAAGCGGCGGTGTCAGCAAGATTTTGACCAAGACGTTGTCTGGATAACCGTTCATCACGTGGATCGAATTGTCCCGTTCAAATCAGGACACGCCGAGCGCCCCGCGCGCTTGACAGTCCCAGGGGGGCCGGGTAGGCTCGAAGGAGAACGACGTCGCTCGTGAGAAGGGAGTCCCCATGATCGATCCCAAGACTGCCGACCAGGCGCTCCAGACCTACGTCCGGCCCCAGACCTTCCCGGTGGCGATCCGGATGCTCCGGCCCGGCGAGCCGATCCCCGAGAAGGCCAAGCGCCCGGCGCGCGACTTCAAGAAGCTCTCGATGAACTGCCAGGTCATCGACATGTCCCGGCGCTACGGCTGGATGATCGCGCTGACCCGCGAGGACCACATCTGCTCGCTGGGGATCACGGCCCTCGGACTCGACAAGCCCACCCACCTCTACGCCTCGGGCACCCTCTGCGAGGGGATGTACACCGAGACCGCCGAGGCCGGCCAGCGCTCCGAGGCGGCCGTGGACAAGTTCGCCCCGGGCGAGTACGCCTGCCTCCTGGTCTCCCCGCTCGACCGCTGCGCCTTCGAGCCGCACCTGGTGGTGGTCTACGCGAACCCGGCGCAGGTGATGCGCCTGGCCCAGGCCGCCCTCTGGAAGCGCGGGGGGAAGCTCGCCTCCGCCTTCGGCGGGCGGATCTCCTGCTCGGAGACCATCGTCACCACCATGAAGACCGACGAGTGCCAGGTGATCCTCCCCTGCTCCGGGGACCGGATCTTCGGGCAAACCCAGGACCACGAGATGGCCTTCACCATCCCCTGGCACAAGATGGAGGAGATCATCCGGGGCCTGGAGGGGACCCATCGGGGCGGGATCCGCTACCCCATCACCCAGTTCATGGAGTACGAGGCCAAGATGCCGCCGAAGTACCTCGAGGTGAACCGGCTTTGGGACGTCCAGGCCGGCCGGGCCCAGTACACCGGGCGCGACCACGTGGTGGCGGCCTACAAGCGGAGCTTCACCGACCGGGTCCCGGTCTACCCCATCACCGCCTCCTTCGCCGGGACCCTCGACGGCCTCTCGATCGAGGAGTACTGCACGGACCCCCAGAAGGCGGTCCGGGCCCAGCTCAACTACTATCGCCAAGGAGGCCGAGGCGGTCGGGTGCGGGGTCAAGTACTCCGACTACGTCGTCCCCTCCATCGCCACCCACGTCCTCCAGGAGGACAAGGGGAAGCTGGCGAAGCTCGAGATCCCGGACCCGAGGAAGGCCGGCCGCCTCCCGGGGTTCCTGGAGATGTGCGAGGGGCTCGTGGCCGCCAAGCTCCCCACCGCGGTGGGGGCGGTGGTGGTGGGGCCCTGGACGATCGCCATGCTCATGCGGAACCCCGAGGTGATGCTGCTCGACACCTTCGAGGACCCGGGGTTCATCCACGAGCTGATGCGCTTCACCACCGAGTACTGCAAGGTCTTCGGGGACGCGGTCCTCGCCACCAAGATCGGACTTTCCTTCTCCGAGCCCACGGCCTCCATCAGCCTGGTCTCCCCGGACAACTACCGGGAGTTCATCAAGCCCTACCACAGGGAGCTGGTGGAGGACTTCAAGGGCAAGAAGGTGGGGGCGACGGTCCACCTCTGCGGGCCGACCTACCCGATCTACGAGGACCTCATCGAGGCCGGCTTCACGACCCTCTCCATCGACCTCGATCAGCAGGCCGACCCGACCCTCAAGGTGGACCAGCTCCGGCGGCTGAAGGAGGTGGCGCGGCGGCGGGTCGTGGCCATCGGCAACGTGGACGCCACCATGTTCGAGCGGGCGACCCGGGCCGAGATCGAGGCCGAGGTCCGGCGCTGCGTCGACACCGCCGCGGCCGACTCGGCCTTCATCCTCTCCACCTCCTGCGAGATCCCCCCGCGCTCCAAGCCCGAGATCGTCCAGTGGTTCATGGAGGCGGCCCGCGAGTACGGCCGCTACGAGCGCCTCCCGGGCTGACCCGACCAGGCGGGGCATAAGAGACACGCGGGCGGTCTCCGGACCGCCCGTTTCGCGTGTGGGTCCTGCCGACTTTGGAGCGGGTAGGAGGCCCCGCCGGGGGTTCCCGGCGAGCGAATTCGGGCGAGCCGTGTGGCCGTGCGCAGCGCAGGGCAGGGCGGAGCGCGCGGGCCCGAAAGCACCTACCCAGAGGGTCGGATCTTGGCCCGCCCCCTCAGGGGGTTGGGGGGTCGCGCGGAGCCCCGGCCGAGCCAGCTACAACGCCTCACCCACGCGACCCCCGGAAAAGCCCGTGTGGCTGGAGCGCTACGCGCGAGAGTCGGGCGGGCGGGCGCGCATCCTCTCCGCGCCGGCGGAGCGCTGCCGCTCGCCGAGGAGCCGGAGGATCTGCCCGACCACCGCGTCCACCCCGAGGTGCGAGGTATCCACGCGAGCGTCGGCCCGGGCGTAGTAGGCCTCCCGCTGCCGGTAGAGGGCGAGGAGGTCCTCGCGGCTCCGCCCGGCCAGCATCGGGCGGTCGCCGCTCCGCTGGGCCCGCGCGTAGAGGCGGTCGAAGTCGCCGTCGAGCCAGACGACCGTCCCAAGCCGTTTCAGCCGCTCCATGACCCCGTCCCGGCACGGGAACCCGCCGCCCGTGGCGATGACGTGCCCGCGCTTCTCGGCGAGGAGGTCGAGGACCTCCGCCTCCAGGGCGCGGAAGTAGGTCTCCCCGCGCTCGGCGAAGATCTCGGGGATCGGCTTCCCCTCCCGCGCCACGATCATGTCGTCGGTCTCGACGAAGCAGAGGTCGAGGCGGCGGGCCAGGAGGCGGCCGACCGCCGACTTGCCCGCCCCCATGAACCCGACCAGGATGACGTTGGCGCTCCCCGACCCCATGGCCCGATCATAGCAGCCGCGGCCGGTCGAGGCCAGCCGTCGCGCCGGCTCAGGCACGGCCGACGGTGACCGTCGCGGCGGCCCGGCGGAAGGGGCAGCCGGCCGCCCAGCAGCGGCGGCACTGGACGAAGTAGTGGTCCACCCGGGCGACGGGGCCGATCCCGACCGCGAAGCTGATCGTCTTGGCGGGGCTCATCACCCCGGCCGAGGAGAGGGCGATCCCGGCGGGTCCGCCCGGGCAGAGGCGGAAGAAGGCGGGCTGCTCGCTCAGGGCCCAGCCGGCGTAGCCCGGGCTGATCCGGTTCGTCACCCGGAGCCCCTCGGGGATCGCCGCCAGGCAGAGGGCGTCGTTGGCCCACTCGGCCAGGCACTCGACGGCGGCCGACCCCGCGCTCTCCAGGAGCCCCGCGTGGAGTGCCTCGCCCGCCTCCTCGAGCTCGCGGACCCTGACCTCGATCCCCTCCCCCACCGTGACCAGGCCCACCCCGAGCGCCTCGATCGGCCCCCAGTGGTGGTGGATGTCGGGGATGTGGAACTCGGTCCCGTCGGCGAGGGCGATGAGGTCCGGCTCCTGCGCGACAACCCGCGCCGCCCGGTAGACGAGGCGCGGGGCCATGAGCCGCTCGGCCTCGGCCAGGGCCTCGGCGTAGCGCGCGGCGGGCGGGGCGGGACCGGGCCGGTAGGCGTGGAAGCGGACGACCTCGTCGGGGTCGATCCGGAGGGGGATGGCGGTGAGGAGGGCGGCCTCCTCACTGAGGACCGAGCCGATCACCGGCCAGACGCCGGACGACGGGCGCCGGCTACCGGCCGCGCCGGGCCCGCACGACCTCGGCGATCCGGCGGATGTGCTCGGGGGTGGAGCCGCAGCAGGCCCCCACGATGTTGGCGCCGGCATCGAGGAGCCCGGGGTAGTCCCGCACCATCTCCTCGGGGCCCAGCTCATAGGTGACCCGGCCGCCCCGGGTGATCGGCAGCCCGGCGTTGGGGTAGGCGATGAGCGCGACCGGGGTGACGGCTCGCATCTCGCGGATGATCACGATGGCCCGGTCCGGCCCCCGGCCGCAGTTCATTCCCACCACGTCCGCGCCCCCCGCCAGGAGCTTCTGCGCCACCTCGGGCGGGCTCTCGCCCCACATGGTCCGGTCCCGGTCGTGGAGCTCCTCGTACTGGAAGAACATGGTCGTCATGACCGGGAGGTCGGTCACCGCCTTGCAGGCGCGGATCGCGGCCAGGGCCTCCTCGGGGTACATCATGGTCTCCACCGCGAAGAGGTCCACGCCGCCCTCGGCCAGGGCCTCGGCCTGCTCCCGGAAGTTCTCGAACAGCTCGGCCTCGGTCACGTCCCCGTAGGGCTCGACGATGTGGCTGGTGGGGCCGATGGAGCCGGCGACGTAGCCGCCCGGGGGGCAGACCTCGCGGGCGAGCCGGACGCCCTTCTCGTTCAGCTCACGGGTCCGGTCGCCGAGCTTGTAGGCGTCGAGCTTGAGGCGGGTCCCGCCGAAGGTGTTGGTCTCGACGAAATCGGAGCCGGCCTCGAAGTAGGCCCGATGGATCCCGCGGACGATGTCGGGGCGGGTGTCGTTCCAGAGCTCGGGGCACGCCCCGTCCACGAGCCCGGCGGCGAAGAGCATGGTCCCGTAGCCGCCGTCGAAGACGAGGGGCTCGGCCTGGACCCGCCGGATCAGCTCCCACCCGCGCCCGGGCATGCGCGCCTCAGGGCCTGGCCGGGGCCGCCGCCCCCGCCAGCTCCTTGGCCTTCACCACCGCCAGGGTCGAGTCCTTGGCGTAGCCGTCGGCCCCGATCTCGTCGGCGAAGGCCTGGGTCACCGGGGCCCCGCCCACCATCACCCGGACCCGGTCGCGGAACCCGGCGGCGGCGAGGGCGTCGATGGTCCGCTTCATCGCCGGCATGGTGGTGGTCATCAGGGCCGAGATCCCCACGATGGTGGCGTGGTGCTCCCGGACCGCCTGGACGAAGGTCTCCGGGGCCACGTCGCGCCCGAGGTTGAACACCTTGAAGCCGGCCCCCTCGAGCATCATGGCCACCAGGTTCTTGCCGATGTCGTGGAGGTCGCCCTGCGCCGTGCCGATGACCACGGTCCCGAGGTACCCCGAGGTCGCCGACGCCGTGATGAGCGGCTTCAGGAGGTCGAGCCCCGCGTACATGGCGCGGGCCGAGAGGAGGACCTGGGGGACGTAGTACTCGTTCCGCCGGAACTTCTCCCCCACCACGTCCATCCCGGGGATCAGCCCCTTGAAGATGATCGCCTTGGGGTCGAGCCCCTGGTCGAGCCCCTCCCGGGTCATCCGGCCGACCGTCTCCCGGTCGCCCAGGATGAGGGCCCGGGCCATCAGGGGATACGGGAAATCGTTGTCGGACATGGCCGTCGCTCAGTCTCTGTTTTTAGCACAGCCTCCCCGCCCTGACAAGCCGTCAGCGGTCGGGAACCCGCTGGTGGGCGAAGAGGTCCGGCCGGTCGGCCGTCAGCACGCAGTGCTCCGTCGCGGGGCAGCCCTCCGGGCACGGCTCGGGGTGGATGACCACGTCCGAGTGGGAAACGCCCGCCTCGATCTCCTTCTCGATGTGATCCACCAGGTCGTGGGTCTCGCCCAGGGGGAGGTGGCGGCAGAGGACGACCGAGAAGTCGATGAGGCGCCGGGAGCCGGAGCGCCGGGTGCGGAGGTCGTGGTAGGAGAGGACGAAGGCGTGGCGCCGGATGATCCGGTCGATCTCGCCCTGCTCGTGGGCCGGGAGGGCCGAGTCCATGAGATCCCAGATGGAGCGACGGGCGATCTTGCCCGCGGCGCCGAGGATGAGCCCCCCGACCCCGATGGCGATGAGGGGATCGAAGAGGGGGATCCCCGTCAACCGGATGAGGACGAGAGCCGCCAGCACCCCGAGGCCGGTCCAGATATCCGTGGCGTAGTGGTAGGAGTCGGCCAGGAGGATCACCGAGTCGGTCTCCCGGGCGGTCCGGCGCAGGCGCCAGGCGATGAGCCAGCTCCCCCCGATGGAGACCAGGATGACCGCGATCCCCCAGTCCACATGCTGGATCGGGACGCCCCGGAGGAGCCGGCGGATCGCCTCGGCGATGACCCAGCCGCCCATCACGCCGATGACGCCGGCCTGGAGGAGCCCGGCCAGGTTCTCGACCTTCCCGTGGCCGTAGGGGTGGCCCGCGTCGGCGGGCGACTCGGCGAGCCGGATGGAGAAGAGGTTGACGGTGGAGATGAGGACGTCCACCAGGGAGTCGATGGCCGCGGAGATGAGGCCGATGGAGCCGATGAGGAGCCCGGTGACGAGCTTGAGGAGGCCGAGGACGGCGGCGCCCGCGATGGCGAATCGCGCGGCGCGCTCCTTGCGGATCGCCATCGGCTCGGCGCCCATAGCCGAATCTTACCAGATCGGCCGGGTGGCCGACCAGGAAGGCCCGAGTAGTCCGGGCGAACGCCCCCGCCGGGGAGGCGGCGGCCCCTCGCTCCACACGCTCCGCGGCGCAGTGATCTTGGCGTCACGATCTGACCGGTCCACTTCGAGCGCCGGCTTTGCCGGCGCAACCTCTGGGGGGAGGTTGGGAAGGGGGGCGGAGCCCCCCTCCCAGGGGTTACTCGGCCTCCCAGCGGGCGAGCAGCTCCTCGAAGGAGGCGACCCGGAGATGGGGGGTCAGGGGCCCCGGCGAGGCCTCCGGGGGGGCGAGCCAGATCGTCACCATCCCCGCCTCGAGCCCGCCCCGGATGTCGGTGCCCAGGCTGTCCCCCACCATCGCGGCCTCGGCCGGTCGGCAGCTGAGCCGCGCGAGCGCCTGCTCGAAGATCGGCCGAAACGGCTTGCCGACGACCAGGGGCCGTGTCCCGCCCGCCACCGCGATCGCCTCGGCGAGGGCCCCACAGCCCGGCTCGAAGGCGCCGCCCTCGAGCGGGAGCCGCGGGTCGAGGCTCACGGCGACGAACCGGCGGGGTCGTTCCCCACCGCGACCACCCGCGCCTCGGCCCACGCCTCGGGGGCCACCACGGTGTGCCCGGCGGCCCTCAGGACCTCCGCCAGCTCCTCGGTCCCGAGGGGAAGGACCGCGCTCGGCCCGAACCCCCGCCGGATCGCCTCCCCGAGCAGCTCGAGGGCGGTGACGACCTCACGAGGCGCGGCGGGGACGCCGAGCCGGGTCAGCTTCAGGGCGAGCTGCTCGGCCCGCTCGCGGGAGTTGTTGGTGAGGAACACGACCGGCCGCCCCGCGCGGCGGAGCGCGTCGAGGAAGACCCGGACGCCGGGCAGGAGGCGCTCCCCCGCCCAGACCGAGCCGTCGAGGTCGAGGGCGAAGCCCCGGAGGTCCCGGAGCCTCACGGCGGACCGGCTCCCGAGGCGGGGACCCGGGGCGGCACGACCGGCATCCCGCGGACGCGCCCGGCTACTTGGCGAGGTGGTAGGCCTGGCCCAGGGCCGGCTCGAGGACCGGGACGGCGAACCCGAGGGCGCGCACCTCGGCCGCGAGGTCCGCCACCGTCGGGCTCCCGGGCTCGGGGCGCAGGCGGTGGTGGTGGGGGATCACCAGGCGGAGATTCGGGTTCTCGGTGGAGAGGAGACGGACCATCTGGGCGATGTCGTGCGCCTCGGTCCGGGGATGCAGGGGGAGGATGACCACGTCGGGCTTGTAGAGGCTCCCGAACAGGGCGAGGTCGGTGGTCAGGGCGGTGCTCCCGGCGAAGTACACGGTCAGGTTGTTCTCAAACGTGATCAGAAAGCCGAGCGCGGGGCCGCCGTAGGGGAGCCCGGGGGCGTGCTCCGCCACCCCGGAGCCGTGCACCGCCTGGACCACCCGAACCTTGATCCCCTCCAGTCGGAAGACGAACCCCGGCTGGGCGAGGACGAGCTGGTCCTCCGGGACCCCCCGCGCGCGGAGGAGCCCCATGGCGAGCTCGCGGGCCGCCATGATCCGCGCCCCGGTCCGGAGGGCGATCTCCGGCGCCGAGCCGACCTCGTCGCGGTGCCCGTCCGAGACCAGGATGATGTCCGCGCGGGTCATCGCCTCGAGCGGCACCGGGCTGTCGGGATTCGTCACGAACGGGTTGATCAGGATCACCCGGCCGGCGAGGGAGGTGAGACGGAAATGGGACCAGGAGAGCCACTCCAGCGCGACCCCCTGCCCCGGCGGCGGGGGCTGGCCGGCGGCCGGGAGCCCCCAGAGCGCCGAGAGGGCGGCGAGGAGCAGGAGCGGCAGGCGGCGGGGCCGGCGCCGGGACCGCTCCGCCATCACCGCCTCCGGGACGCGCGGGCGCGCCGGGCGGGGCGCCGAGCCGCGCGGG